>JAQUHH010000257.1 GCA_028683685.1 Bacteroidales bacterium | reverse complement strand
CAAGACCTGCTTAGAAGGATAGAAATCCATGCATCGTTTCTTGTAAATCCCTCGATAATTAATTTCCGTAATAATATTTTTGGATTGAACCAGTTCCAATGTTTCATCAATGAGGTTTTGATACCACAATTCGTCTTCTTTGAAAAATCGAGACTGATTGTGCATTTTGATTTTATCAACGTGTGCCAAAATATCAAATTCTTCATTTTCAATCATCGCATTCATTTGGTGAAAATAGGAAGTAACGGCTCGCTTAATATCATTTTGATAGAGCCTTTCCAAGCCTTCATCAAAAATAGCTTTTTTAGGTCCATCAATAAACCAAAGTTTTTCTGGATCATTTTCGCCAATCAAATGGATTCCTCCAATAATATAGTCTAAATTATATTTAATCTTGAGTTCTGAAAATGTGTAACTGAGTCCTTTTATATAATCACATTCCAAACCTTTTTTTAAATCCAGTTTTTTGTTAAATTTTTCTTGACATAAATCAATATCCGAAATGTATTTTTCTATTTGTGATTCTTTGATGGAAAAATTATTGTTAAATTTAAGCGGTCCGTGTGAGGAAAAACCTAAAATTTGAACGTTTTGGTTAATTGCAAATTCGCAGTGATGGCTAATAGGGGATGTTCCATCGCAGAACTCGCTGTGAGTATGTAAGTTATATTTCATTTTATTTTTATTTTTCAGGCAACTTTTATTTTTAAAATAATGTCTTTTTTAATAGAGAATTTATATAAATGTATTGCTAACAAAAAGTTAACCAAAATGAAAACACAAGAATCAGAAAAAAGTATGTATTTATGGGTTGTTTATATTCTTATTTTAGTAGCTATTTTTGCAGTATCTTATTTTGTTTTATAATTGAATCAGAATCAAGTTGCTCATCCTTTTCTTCAATTAATTTAAAATTATAATAGCTTCCAAAATCAATTTGTGCTTTATTAAAGTCAATTATTAATGAATCGATATGATCATGTGAAATCAAAATGATTTCATTTAGTTCATCAACTAATTCGTCTTTAAATTCTAAGTTTAACGTTTTTCTTATTTCAATTATTTTTTCAATTTTAGTGGTTAAAATACCATTAATTCCTTGAAGTAAATTAAGAGATTTTGTTTTTAAAATTTCACCATTTTCTATAATTTCAATTTTTTCGGTTTCTTTAATTGCTTCTTGAGTTATTTTTATGGCTGTTTCTTGTTTGAGTTGTAAGATTTCTATATCATTAGTGACGGCATCTAATACTTCCTCGAATGCATCCAATACTTCTGTTTGTTGATTTACAATGGTTTCATGATATTCTAATCCAATTTCGGTTTTGTCTTGTGTACACGAAACAGAAAAAAGAATAATTAAGCTGATTAATAATAGGTTTCTTTTCATTTTTTGAGATTTTATTTATATTTTTTCTTGAATCCCCATTTTGTAAAATAGAGATTTAAAAATATTAGGTATTTAATGTTTAAAATCGCTTATTGCGAATTAAAAATCGAAAAAACCGCCAACCAATCAAAATATGATTTAGTGTGGTTTTTAGGAATCCAAAATTTTTTGTCATAATTACAAAACGTTCCGAAAGTGCTTTTGGTATGTTGTTCTTCGAAAAACCATTGTCGAGATAGCGTGATAAAATGAGTTTAGAGTTGTAAACATTTTCAGAGTTTTTTAAACACTTTAAAACCCAGTCATAATCGGCTGCGATTTTGTATTTTAAATTATATTTTGGGGCAATGCTTCGTTTTACAATAAAGGATTGATGACAAACAACCAAGCCATTAATCAAGTTTTTCCAGTTCAATTTTTCGGGTATTTTTAGTCTACGAGGTCCAATTTCTTGATCGTTTTCATCAATAATTACAGTTTCTCCATAAATGACATCTGGAAAATTTTGATTTTGTGCAATTTGTGCAATAGATTCCACGGTGGATGTGTCGTATATTTTATCCCCCGAATTAATAAACCAAACATATTCGCCGCTCGCTATTTCAAGTCCTTTATTCATGGCATCATAAAGTCCGTTGTCGGGCTCGCTAATGTTTTTTTGAATATGTTGTTTGTGTTTTTGAACAATATTTATGGTATTGTCCTTCGAGCCGCCATCAATGATAATGTATTCAGTAATAGGACTGTTTTGTTCCGCAATACTGAGAATGGTTTTTTCTAAATATTTTTCACTGTTGTAAACAACGGTAATAATACTAATGAGTGGATTTGGCTTCATGAGTTTCAATTATGTTGTTGTAAACCTGAATGTATTTCTGTGCCACCGTTTGCTGGTTATATTCTTCCTCCACTTTGTGACGAGCGTTGGAACTCCATTTTTCGATGTCGTGACTTTCAATGGCTTTTAAAAGTCCGTTTGCCAATGTTTCAGCAGAAATCTCATCGACGATGATGCCTGTTTTTTCATGTTCTACCATTTCGGGAATGCCTCCAATGTCGAAAGCGACAACGGGCGTGCCACATGCCAACGATTCCATAACGGTGTTTGGCAAATTGTCCTCCAAAGAGGGTAAAATAAAGAGATCTGCCATGGCATAAACTTCGGTCATTTTTTCCAAACTCGAAATTTGTCCCAAATTGACCACTTGAAAAGGAATCTGGCTGGTGTCGAAATCTTTGGCTTTTCCAAAAATAGCCACCGTTATTTTTTTGCTTATTTGATCTCTTTCGTTTAGTAATTTAAGTGCATCCAGCAAATAGACAAAGCCTTTCCGTTTGTCGTTTATGTTTGCTGCTCCAAATAAAAGAACGAAATCTTCGGTAGGAATTTCCAAATTAGTTCTAATTTCAGTTTTATCTTTGGGCTTAAAATCAATTAATGAGATGGGATTTGGAATATTCTGAATATTGGCATTTTGCAATATACTCGATTTTCGGGCCGTTTTTGCCAACCATTCGCTGCAGCAAACAATGTTTAGTTTTTTTGTTCTAAAAAGGGATGCTTTTTTATTCCAAACTTTTGAAGATAAATCATTTTTTGAAGGATTTTTTAAAAAAGGGCAGTGATGACATTCTGTTTCAAAGTTTTCGCAATCGCCGGCATAGTGGCAACCTCCCGTAAAAAGCCACATGTCATGAAAAGTAAACAGATGGTTCTTTTTCTTTTCAAGAAGCGTGTTGAGCGATTTTAAAGATAAAAATCCGCCATTAATCCAATGAATATGAACGATGTCTGCTTCTTTTATCCACGGATGATTGCTAATGTCTACGCCAATGTTGGCAGGCGAAAAAGCAAAACGGACACTTTTGTCTCTTTCGTGTAAAACAAAACTGAGTCGCTCATACATAAATCGAAAAAGAGCAGCGTATTTTTGATATTTGGATTCTTTAAAAGCCTGAATTTGCATTAATTGGCTTTTTTTAGTCATTACCAACATGCGAACATCAATGCCTTCTAAAGTGAGGGCTTCCATGAGACGCTTGCAGGCAATGGCTGCTCCGCCACCGCTATCGCTTGTATTTATAAGTACTACTTTCATTTTTCAGCTAAAATTACAGAGTTGAAATACAGTTTTTTACTTCGGGGTGCAATGATGCATAAAGGAATGGAAATCAGAGTTAAAGGGAAGATAAATAAAAAGTTTATCAAGAGGTTTGCATATTTATTTTTAGTATACAATAAAGTTCGAATGTAGTTGATAAAATATTGAGCAATCACGGCAAAAAAGTGTCCTGTTTTTTCAGGTTTTAAAATTGTAAAACCATTTTTTTGTAGCAAATATTCTATGCCAAAATGAGTAAAACGACAGTTGTCGTATGGTGTTTCGTGTTCTTC
>JAQUHH010000018.1 GCA_028683685.1 Bacteroidales bacterium | reverse complement strand
TATCGTAAAAGAACGGATATTATTTCTCGTTTCACTACTTTGCTCAACGATTCTACAACGATGATGACCTATGCCAATGTTGATAAAAGCACCTCTTATGGAGCTGAATTGGTGGTAAGTCAAACGCTTAATAAGTGGTGGAAATTAACCGCAACTGGAAGTTTTTACAACAATTCATATGACTCTCAAATTGCCATAGACCCCGATTTGCAAAAGGATTTCAACTGGAATACTCGTTTGATGTCCATCTTTAATTTTAATAAAATTGGTGATTTCCAAGTGATTTTCAATTATCGTTCTCCGATGGTCACCATTGGTACTTCTGGGTTTGCTAGAGCGGGCGTAGGGCAGGGGAGAATGCAAGAAACTTATTCCATGGACTTTGGTGGACGTGTTAATTTATGGAAAGACGACTTACAACTGCGTTTGCGCGTTTCTGATATGTTTGCTTGGTGGAAAATGGAAGCCGAAACTACGGGTGTTAATATGTATTCTCGTACCTCTCGCCAAAGAGAAAGCCGTGTTTTTTGGATTGGAATTTCTTATAAATTTAATGATTATAAAGCAAAACGAGAAAAAGGCAAAACAAGCAGTGAGGATAATGGTGAAGAGATGTAAAATAGATGAAAGTCTAAACTGTTTTCATATTTAAATCAATCGATATGTTTCCCGTTAAATTGACGATATGTTCTAAAAGATAAGCCCATTATCATTTCTTTGTCGAACCTTAAATAAATATTTGTTTTTATAAAAAGGGAAGAATAGGTCTAAAGCCTAATTCTTCCCTTTTTCTATCTTCTAATCAATCTGATAAATCTGTATTTTAAAAGACCTGTTTGGTTGGGGGATATCTATACAGATTTGCCTTTTTACTCTTAGATAGAACCATGATTACGTTGAGCAACAAATGGGCAATCAAAGTACACCAGATTTGTCTTTTTATCCCGTTTTCTGTTTCTGAATAGAAAAAATACAATTGGAAATTTTGTTTCAATTTTTTAAAAGTCAGTTCTATAGTCCATCTATATTTATATATCAAAGCTATTTCTTCTGTATTAGAATAAAAAATCATTGATTTTGTCGATAGAATCCCTATAACTGTCGAATTTGTTTTTATTTTTTTATTTTATATAATACTTTTGTTTCTTCAAATAAAAAAATAAAAAAATGAAAAAGATTTTAGTTTTAGTAATGCTTTGTATAAGCATGAATGTTTTTAGTCAGAATATTCCGAATGCTAGTTTTGAAAATTGGGTTAATAATGGTCCTTTTTTAACTCCAGAAGCGTGGGCAGGAAATGGTTCTTTAATTCAATCGGGGTTTTCACATTCGGGTGATTTTTCAATTCAATTATCTGTTGATACCTTAACAAATATGCAAACTTCTACTATAGATACTATTGCTCCAAATGCATACACAGGTGCGCAAACAATGGGACCACCACAACCAGGTGCTTCAGTGGGTGGATATGCTTTTACAGCCAGTCCAGATAGTTTGATAGGATGGGTGAAATATACAAGTATTGAAGGAGATGGTTTTAGAATAATTGTTGAGCTTAGTCGTTGGGATACTGTTTTTGCTAGCAGAAGTATTATTGCTACTGCTTTTTACTCTGATTTTGTAACAATTGACGATTTTACTCGTTTTGCCATTCCTTTGGAATATTCTAGTTCAGAAACCCCAGATACTGCTTTTATACAAATCGAATCTGCCAATATGCAATCAAAACATATCGGAACCACTTTATGGGTTGATGATTTGGATTTTACATTTGGAAATACAGCTGTTAATAACATAGAAATGAGCAAGCTAGTTAATGTTTTTCCAAATCCTGCACACGATATTTTGACTGTTGAAACCAATACCCTAACAAATGGTGATATAATTTCAGTTTATAATATTCAAGGTCAATTGCTATTGCAACAATCTATTCTTCAATCAAAAATGGAAATCAATATTTCAATGCTTTCAAAGGGTATTTATATATTGAAAATACAAAATGAAGAAGTAAATATTGCAAAAAGGTTTATAAAAGAATAAATTCCAACTACTCATACTCAGCTCTTGTTGTTAAATCTATAGGAATAGTAAGAGCAACTGGAATTATAGGGTTGATAAACCTCACATACATTTTAGATTTCAACAAGTCCAAAGATTAAATTTATGTAAATTATAAAACCCTGTTCGTTAGTTGCGAATAAAAAAACTGGATTTGTTGAGTTTAAATTAAAAAAATATTTGTAAATCTGTGTTACTTTTCCAACACAGATTTACATGGGTTTTATTTTGTGTCTGAAAAAGTCAAAAAAATAAATTTTTATAACCCACCATAACTTAATTCTTTTAAATATGAAAAAAAACTTACTAGTGTTTGTGATTTTTAATATGATGGTATCTATGTCATTGTATTCGCAGCAATGGGGCTTATATACCTTGTATGCACCCTCAAATAGTACCCAAGCGTTTTTAGTAGATACCAATGGTACTACTTATAAAACATGGACATTTGGTTCAAGCGCCAAAACAGGTTTTTCAAATTATTTACTGCCTGGTGATACTTTGCTAAGACCCGTTGCTCGTTCTGGAAATTCATTACATGGTGGAGGATTAACAGGCGAAGTGCAAAAAGTTACTTGGGATGGAACCGTAGTATGGGATTATACATATTCTTCATCTTCATATTGTTTGCATCATGACGTTTGCCCCATGCCCAATGGCAATGTGTTGCTAACATGTTACGAAGTGAAATCTTCTACCGATGCTTCTAATGCAGGATGTTCTTCACCCACCACTATTTGGTCGGAAAAATTGATGGAGGTCCATCCAACAGGAGCTACCACAGCAATTATTGTTTGGGAATGGAAACTGTGGGATCATTTATGCCAATCTTATAGTTCAACCAAACCCAATTATGTAACTTCCATATCTGAAAATCCACAATTAATGAATATTAATTACAATGTTTCACAAGACTGGATTCATATGAATGGGATTGATTATAATGCAGACTTGGATCAGATTACCTTCAGTTCGCGTACCATGAACGAAATTTATGTGATTGACCATAGTACAACAACAGCAGAAGCAGCTACTCATACTGGAGGTAATTCAGGGAAGGGTGGTGATTTTCTTTACAGATGGGGAAATCCTGCTGCATATGGATTAACAGGAACTACTAATTTTGATGTGGTTCACGATGCACATTGGATATTCAGTGATGATCCTACTTACCCTAATTATTTATGTGGATTCAATAATGAAGGGGGAGCTGGAGGAAAGTCAAGTGTTGATATTTTTAATCCTCCTTATGATGGATTTAACTACTCTTACACCGCTGGTTCTGTAATTCCTCCTTCAACTTATGGTGGGTTCTAAAAATTCATTTTTTTGACTTTTTCAGACACAAAATTGAACCCATTTAAATCTGTGCTGAAAAAGCAACACAATATTACAAATATTTTTTTAATTTTAACTCAACAAATCCATTTTTTTTACGTTCGCAACTAACTAACTAACTAACAGGGAATTATGATTTAAATAAATTTAATCTTTGTACTTGTTCAAATCTGAAAAGATTGTATGTGAGGTTTATCAACCCTATAATTCCAGTAGCTCTTACTATTCCAATAGATTTAACAACAAGCCCATTCATACTCTGTTCCATAAACCCAAATACATGTTCTACTCTCACTCTTGTTTTGGATTTTATCTTATTTTTTGCTTTTTGTTTTTCAGTCAAAGGTTTTCCCCTATAGCCTTTTTCGTGAACTTTATTTTTAAGTCGATATTTCCGAATTACTTTCTTCTGATTATCACCAGTATAGGCACTATCTGCGTATAATAGCTGCCCTTTATCCTTTTTATTTAATAAGCTATCTAACGCTTGTGAATCATGAACTGAGGCATCTGTTGCTTTATAAGTATTGATGAATTTACTTTTTGAATCTACCTTTGCATGATTTTTGTATCCATAATATTTTTCTCCATTTTTTTTAGTCCATCTGGCATCAATATCTTTGTGCTTTTTCTTATTGGGTTGGTCGTTCCACAATTCTTTGCCTTCTCCTTTTTTTATCTTTTCGTTTTCCTCACGTGTATTACGCTGCCGTGGAGCAATGGTAAAACTTGCGTCAATTAGCTTGCCTTCATTGAATATCAGGGATTTATCTTCTAAAAACTCTATAAACTGACAAAACAATAATTCAATTACACCACTGTTGGTTAAATTTTCTCTAAATAACCAAACAGTTTTTTCATCAGGTACTTTATCCCCAGATTCCAGACCTAAAAACTTTTTGAAGCTTAGTCTGTCGATTATCTGAAACTCAACTTGCTTGTCGCCAAGACCATAGTAGCGTTGTAAAATCATGATCTTAAACATCATCACAACATCAAATGGTTTTGCTCCTGCATTGTTTTTCTTTTCTGTATTTAATAGCTTTGTTTCTAGTGTGCTTCGAAATGTCTCAAAATCAATCACATTGCTTATTTTTTCTAAAGGATTGCCAATCGTAGACAAACGTTCAATTGTAAATTGCTCATCAAATAATCCTTTTTTGCCATTTGTTTTATAGTCTTGTGATGCCATTGTATTTCCGTGTTAAATTATACGCAAATATACGTATAATTATTTGAATAACAATGGCTTAATTTTTAGAACTCCCCTTATGCTTATAGATATTCTGATACACAAAAATCAACGAGTAATGGTTCTTCACAGAAACTGCCAAACGGAAATATCCTTCTATGTATGTCTACGGTTAATACTATTTCTGAAATTAATTCAGCAGGAACTACTTTATGGACAAAAACTGGAACAGGCTCTCCTGCCAATGCTATTCGCTATGATATGTGTTATGTTCGTGGACCCATTGCTAATGCTTCAACACCTATGAATTCAGTGTGTACAGGTGATGTATTTGAACTTTCTTCTTCAGTAGTCTCCGTAACCGAAACAAGTCCAAACTACTCTTATTCTTGGTCGTGTAGCTCTGCAGGATTTACTTCTTCTTTGCAAAATCCATCAATTACACCAACAACTGCTGGTGAATATACTTATGTTGTAACGATTACAAATACGGAATTAAATTGTTGGGACACTGCTTCCGTAACTTTAGTAGTTGAAAATTGCACAGGGATAGATGAATCTGCAAAAAATAGATCATCAATAACTGTTTTTCCAAATCCTGCCCAAGAGTATTTTTATATCGAAAATATTTCTGTTGGGTGTACTATTACAATCGTTGATAAATTAGGACGAAGAGTGTATACTAGCACTGCAAAATCTGATAAAGTAAAAATTCAAACAGATACTTTTGCGAAAGGTTTGTATTTTATTACGATCCAAAATAAAGAAAAAACAGAAGATATTAAATTAATAGTTGAGTAAGTTAGTTATGGTGCGACATTAAGTCGCACCATTTTTTTTGTGCAAAAATGATAGATTTCAGTGTAATAGACAAAATAGTTGCTGTTTTTGACACGATTATTCCAAGTGAACAAAATAGTTGCTGTTTTAATTATACATTTTTTTCAATTAAAGTATATTTCATGTGTTTTTGTTAAACAAAACAGATATGAAATTTGCTGGAAAACAACATTATAGATAAATTTGATGACTCATGATAATTTCAGCGATTTGAAGGTAAAGTGTTTTTTATTTTTTTATAATTTCATACACTGACCCTGGCTTCTTAAAATATATAAACAAAATGGAATAAATAATTGAATTAAATACGAAAAATATTACAAAAGAGCATATTTGCAGTGCTATATCTGACAAAAAATGTATGGATAGTTAGACCGCCAAAAAGAATTGGCTGCCTAAAGAATTCAATAATGGATATGTCTTTAGGCGAATTAATCAAAGAGCAAAAGTATTTATAGAATATGGACCTGTAGAAAATGCTTGGATTCCTATTGATGCTCCTTATTATTTGAATATTAATTGTTTATGGGTTTCTGGGCAATACAAAGGACATGGGTATGGAAAGGAATTATTAAGACTTGCCATGGAGGATGCAAAATTATCAGGGAAATACGGACTTATTACAGTTGTGGGAACTAAAAAGTTTCATTTTATGAGTGATGCAAAATGGCTCTTAAAATAAGGTTTTGAAACTTGTGAAAAAAACTTCATCTGGTTTTAGTTTATTGGTAAAGAAGCTAAATCCCAGTGCAAATAATCCGAAATTTAAAGGTTTAGTCAAAAAGGAGGATGTGATAATAAAAATGGATTGGTTGTTTATTATTCTAACCGTTGCCCATTTTCTGAATTTCATGTTACAAAATCAATGACAGAGACTGCCAAAAAAAGGAATCTGCCATTGGAAATTATAAAACTTGAATTCTTGGAAAAAGCACATTCTGCTCCATCACCCGCTACTATATTTAGTCTGTTCTACGATGGGAAATTTATTACTACCGACTTGAGTGTTTGTATGGATAGTAGATTTGATAAAATTTTTAAAAGATGAGTTTCCAAACGAAAATCATCACAAGAAACTATCATATCGAGCGAAGCGAAAAATCTTTTATCTTTTATCGGATAACAGTGTTATAAAATGTAAATAGTATTACGAATAAAATATAAATGAGTCGATTTGCACTAAAAGTTCAAATATATTTTCTTTATTCGTCATATCTAATAGAGCCATAAAAGTAAACAAGATGAAACAATTATAACAAAGCTTATTTTATCCAATTTTGTGTTTTGCAAAATTTTTCACAATGTACGAATCAATTGCCCCATACAAAGGATTCTACTGAGATTAGTAGGGGTGAGTTATCCGTTGATAATCTTCGTTTAGGAAAAAATTTAATCCTTCAAAATGGCATTAAGAGAAAACTTTATAAATCAGGAATAATTTTTTTTGAGCATTATGAAATAGTAAGTTATTTATTAGGTAAAATGTTTAATTTATTTACTTTTGTAACTTATATTTTTTTATATTTGCAAATTACTTTAAAAATAATTTGCCATGAAAAAATATTTATTATTATTTGTGTTTGATTTATTGTTTGTATTTGTTGCAAATTCTCAGATACAGGGGTTTGATTATTACGTTATTATTGATAAAGCAAAACCAAATCATAATTTAGGGATTGCTTCTCTAAATAATGAAATAATTATTGATTATCAATTCGATTTAATGGGTACTTATAATGATGGTTTATGTATTATTAAAAAAGATGATAAATACAGATATATCGATTTTGCTGGGAATTATCTGAAAACTCCTGAATTTGATATGGTCTACGATTTTTATAATGGCTTTTCATTGGTTTATCTTATAAGTAAGAATAGATTTTCAGAAAAAGTATATTATGGTTTTATCGACACCAATGGCACTGCTGTTATTCCTTGTACATTAGATTATAATTATATTTATGGATTTGAAGGCGAGGTAGCCGCTGTTTATAAAGGAAGTTTGTCTAAATCGGGACAACCAACTATTGGAAAATATGGATTGATTAATAAAAAAGGAGAAGAAACCACAAAATGTATTTATGATGATATTGATCTTATACCGAATAAACCGTATGCAATGGTTTTTATAGGTGAAATTGATAATAAAGGAGTTCAAGGGAAAGGAAAGGTGGGTTTAATTAATACCAAGGGGAAAATCATTATTCCAGTTCAGTTTGATGAAATATATGTGGGAAATAATAATTCTGCAACGGCTTATCTTTTAAATACTGAAAATAAGAAAAAAGAATTACAGATTTGTGTTTATAATCTAAATGGGGAGATCGTTATTCCATTAACGACTCAATATGCCGATATTGGTTCCATCAGTGAAAACAGAATTCAAGTTAGCAATGGTTCAAAATTTGGCTATCTCGACTTAAAATCAAACTTGATTATTGGATTTGATTATGATTATGGAACTGATTTTTCGTTTAACAGGGCAACTGTAAAGAAAGACGATAATTGGTTTATTATTGATACTCTTGGCAATATTATCAATAGCATTAATGCTGATTTTTCGATATGTAAGAAGTTTGACCAAAATAAGACAGCACTAACATTTAAAGGAAAAACAAAAAACAATATGCCGGTCAAAGGGAAATATGGACTGATGAATATGGATGGAAATGTGATTGCCGAATGTATTTACGACACCATTTATTCATACTCAGAGGATGTTGCATTGGTGAGAAATAAAAAGAAATATGGATTTATTGACAAAACGGGAAAAGAAATAATACCCATTCAATATGATTTTGCTTTTTCATTTTCTGATGGATTAGCTTGTGTGAAAAAAGATTTTTATTATGGTTTTATTGATGTGTCAAATCAAGTTGTTATTCCATTTAAATATTATTATGCACACCCTTTTATTAATGGAATAGCAAAGGTGTTTTCGGAAGAAGGAAAACAATTTATTATAACAAATGGACATATTTTATACTAAAATTTATATTATGAAAAATAGAACAGTTTTTATCTTTTTATTTCTAGCTGTTTTCTATACAATGAAAGCACAAGAAGTAGTTGTTGCAAATGCAGGTTTAAACATTGTTTATCGACATGTCGATAATCCAATACGCGTTTCCATTACGGGCGTGAACCCTGATAATGTATGGCTCACTGCCGAAAATGCTGAAATACAAAAGATTGGTGGAGTTGATTACTCTTTATTGGTGACTGAAAATGTGATACAAATATCTTTAAAAATCAATAAGCTTGAGAATAAGGATACAATAATTATTGGTTCATACATTTTTAAAGTATTGCCGATTAGTCCTTATTTGGATTTCATAATCTTTGGCAAATCGGCAAAAGATTATTTTTTATTTGAGATGACAAAAGCAGAGTTGAAAAATTACAATGCGTTGTTTGTTCTTCTTGATGATAATTTTTTCTTTGGAGTCGAAACAAAATTCACAATTAAAAAATTTAATATTGCATTTGGAAAAGAACAAAATGCTTTCTTTACAACAGTAAATGGAAATAAAATACCAGAGGGTGTAATGGATAAAATTCTCAATGATTTAGGAGAGGGGGATGAGATAAAAATTTCAAATATTGAGGTAAAAGATTATGGCGATTTAGGTGGTATTTATACAGTAAAGATTAAATAGGGACTGTCAAAAAAATCTTAAAATACTTCTGTTTGTTTTTGAAAAAACTATTTTACTTATTTATCTATTATTTGGATTTCGTTTCAGAATGGGGCTAAAGCCCCGTTGAATATTTCTATTCTCTTATCAGTCCGATAAATCGGACTGTAATAAATGAGTTTTATTTTATTTCCGAATTAAATCTATCTATTTTTTTGGTTTCAGCCCACTGAATAATCAAAATATGGGGCTAAAGCCCTGCTGTAGAGGTCTGTTTTATTGTCAGTCCGATAAATCGGACTGTAATAAATGAGTTTTTATTTTATTTCCGAATTAAAGCTATTTATTCCTTTGGCTTCAGCCCACTGAATTAACCTTTGTGAAAAAATCTTTTATGCTTTAGCATCATTTTGGGATAATACTTCCAACCAATTTTTATTTCTACTTTTTCAGATGTGATTTTATAAATCTTTATCCGTTTTTTTTACGTTTCTAAGTTCTAAATCAAAGGAGTAGGTATGTCAAAAACTGTTTATTTCACTTTTTCCGAACTATCATCTGTTGATTTTCGAATTTCATAACCACCACTAATTCGTCTTTGTTGATGTAGCCCGTTTCGGCAGTGGCGTCATAAACGTCTTCATCAATTCTGATTTTTCCAGCGGGACGAAGCATGGTTTCTGCCGTAGCAGTTTGCCCGATAAATTCTTTTAGACTTAAATCGGCAGAGGTAAAACCATCGCTCGCTTCTTGTGTTGATGATAATGCTAGTTCCCCAAAACGAGAGGTCGTAAATAGCTTTTGGCTAAGCCAAATGGAAGCGAAAAAGGCTAGACCCATGGCAATAATTACGGTAAAAAATGCTTTTATGACGGGAGTCGTTCCTGTAAAACTAAAATCGAAGCCTTGGTTGCTAACAAGACTGAGCGTTAAAGATAAAATGATTAAAAAGATTCCCGAAATTCCAGCGACTCCAAATCCGGGAATCACAAATATTTCTACCGCAAGCAGTGCCAAGCCTACCATAAAAAGTAAAATTTCCCAATTGGCAGCCAAGCCTTCCAGATACAGAGGTGCAAAGTAAAGTGTCGCTCCTAAAATTGCCATGACAAGTGGAAAACCAACTCCGGGCGTTTGTAATTCAAAATAGATTCCTCCAATAATCAGCATAATAAGAATTCCGCTAACTGCTGGATTTACAAGAAAACTAATGAAGAGGTCAATCCATGATAGTTTTTGTTCGACAATGGTGTAGTTTTCAATATTGTTATCTTTCAAAATCTGTTCGATATTTTCGGCACTTCCTTCACAATAGCCGTGCATGATGGCTTCTTCTGTGGTAAATGTAAGCACTTTATTGGAGTCGTTTATGCCTTCGATATAAATTCTTGGATCAACCATTGCTTCGGCAATTTTTGGATCCCGTCCTTTGGCTTGTGCGGTTGATCGCATCATCGAACGCATGTAAGATTGATATTTGTCGGGCATTATTTCACCCGTTTGGTTGACCACCGAAGCGGCTCCAATATTTGCACCCGGACGCATGTATATGCTATCGCACGCAATCGAAATTAAAGCTCCCGCAGAAGCAGCATTATTGTCGATAAAAACCCACACTGGAATCTCCGATTCCAAAAGCATAGTGCGAATGTTGTCGGCAGAATTCAACATTCCACCAAATGTATTTAAATGAAGTATAATCAAATCTATATTGTTCTCTTTTGCATCTTTCATCGCTTTTTTTGTTTTGCGTTCCACAGGTGGAGCAATGTCGTCATGGATTTCGAAAGTGTACACTTTTTGAATGGTATGTGCTTTTTTGGGGCTTGGTACCTCAATAATGGAATCATTGATCGAAAATAAGGATGTTTGTAGCAAAATTATACTACAGATAATAGCGATTATTTTTTTCATAAAATAGGAATTAGAAAATATTAATAGAGCAAAGATATTCTAAATTCTGAAATGAATAATAAAAAAAGACTGTTTTAGTTCGGCTACTCTTTTTTAAAATAGTGTTTGGTCAATTGGGTGAGTTCATCGGTCACTTCCACCGTTCCTGAGACTAAAGTTTTGCCAAATAACCAATCTTCACCACCCCAAAAGTCGTTGACTTTCCCACCGGCTTCTTTTACAATGAAAGCACCTGCAGCAACATCCCAAGAGCTTAATCCATATTCATAAAAAGCGTCCATGCGACCGCAGGCAACATACACCAAATCGGTAGCTGCTGAACCCAGTCGCCTCAATCCATGAGAGTTTTTCATCAAATGTTCAAAAAGAGCCATGTATGCTTCCATGCCCGAATAGTCGGAGTAGGGGAAACCTGTTGCCAAAAGGGAATCGCTTAGTTTTTTGCTTTCTGAAACATGAATGGGATATCCGTTAAGCCAAGCTCCACCTTCTTTCCATGCATAAAACATTTCGTTGGGTTCTATGACATAAACAACGCCCAAAATTATTTCATCATCTCGCTTCAAACCAATGCTAATGGCATAGGGCGACAAACCATGAATATAGTTTGTGGTGCCATCAAGTGGATCAATAATCCAAACATACTCTTCGTCTGATTGCTCAATGGTTTTTTCTTCGGTGATAAAGCCAGCATCAATAATTATTTTTTGCAAACGTTCAACCAGCATTTTTTCAGCGGTTTTATCTACATAAGTAACAAAATCATTCAGTCCTTTTTTGTCAATATCGCTGGCTTTTATCTTTACATTCTCTTCTTTCATAAAAGCACCGACTTCTTTACAGATGTCTCTAACTTGTGTGCAAATTTGTTGTAAATACATGTTTTTCTTCCTTTATTAAATGAGTTCACATATATAAACACCATCTGTGTCAATTTGTTTCAATTTGACCTTGACAATAGTGTTGGCTAATTCTTTAGTGTAATTAGTTTTTACTCGAATGTAATTTTCGGTAAAGCCCGAAATCATATCATTGTGATTGATATCTTCAAATAAAACATCGTGGATGCTCCCTTTTTGACTGGAATAAAATTTGTTTTTCTTTAAATCTGAAAGTTCATGCAATATTTTACTCCGTTTCTTCTTGATGCTTTCGGGCAAGTGATTGCTGAGTTTCTCTGCCACTGTGTTCTCTCGAATCGAATAGGGAAACACATGAAGATAAGAAATGTTGATCTCGCTTAGATAATTTACGCTCTCTTCGAAGTCTTGTTCTGTCTCACCAGGGAATCCACAAATCAAATCAATAGCGATGCAAGCATCGGGCATCAGTTCGTTTATTTTGTTGATTTTTTCGGTAAACAGTTCGTGCGAATAACGTCTTTTCATCTCCTTTAGGATTCTTGGATGAGCGTTTTGAAGAGGAATGTGAAAGTGAGGCATTATTTTGGGATTCTGAGAAACCATCGTAATAATCTCATCCGTTAGTAAGTTTGGTTCAATGCTGGAGATGCGAATTCTTTCCAGTCCGTCAATCTCGGACAGTTGTTTTAATAGAATATAAAAAGATTGATCATTTTTTCGTCCAAAATCACCAATGTTGACTCCTGTCAGAACAATTTCCTTGATGTTTTGGGCTACAATTTCTTTTGCATTTTTTATTACATTTTCGATGGTATCGCTTCGGCTGGCGCCACGAGCCAAAGGTACAGCACAGTATGCACAGAAATAATCGCAACCGTCTTGGATTTTTAAAAAGGTACGGGTTCGGCCTTCACTCGACCATGAAGAAAAAAATGTATCCCGTGCATTTTCGTCTACATGAACTACTTCCGATTGTTTGCCATTTACCAAAGATAACAGAAGCTCGGGAAGTTCAAACTTGTTTGAGCTTCCAATAATCAAATCTATTTCGCCCGAATCTTGAAGTTCTTTTGCTTTTAGCTCTGAATAGCAGCCCATAAACACAATTTTTGATTGAGGGTTTCTCTTGCGAGCAGCTCGAGCAAAACTTCGGCACTTTTTCTCCGCCGTAGAAGTAACGGTGCATGTGTTAATTACGTACACGTCTGCTTCTCCTTTAAAATCAGTCTCTTCAAAAGTATTATGATCCAGTAATTTTGATATATGGGATGTTTCGCTGTAGTTCAGCTTGCATCCAAGAGTGTGGAATGCGATTCTTGTTTTCATGAGGCAAAAATACAGCTATTTTTCTATCTGTATCTTTTTTGTAATGAAAATCATTGTTGTCCGATAATAATATAGGAAATTAATGTAATTTTAAAAAGCGACAGAGAACAGCTGACTGAGTAGTTAGGTGGCTGATGAAATTTTTAATCTCTTCAATCTCTCTCAATCTCTTCAATCTCTTCAATCTCTTCAATCTCTCTCAATCTCTCTCAATCTCTCTCAATCTCTCTCAATCTCTTCAATCTCTTCAATCTTTTCAATCTCTTCAATCTCTCTCAATCTCTTCAATCTCTTCAATCTCTCTCAGTCTTTTTTCCAATCCAAGTTGTTTACATTGTGTTAAAGTTGGTGAACTAAGTAACTTGGTTCGTGTTTTGTGAGTAAAATTAAATACTTTTGCAATCCAATTTTTTACACAGCTATGAAAAACAAGTACATTGATTTGATTGAACAAACTCTTGAGTTTCCTCAAGATGAGTTTGCTTTGGTAGATGATGAGTTGACTTTCCACGACATTTCGTTGATGGATTTGATTAAGCAATATGGGACACCATTGAAGATATATTTTCTTCCCAAGATTAGTCAAAACATTCAGAGGGCGAAGCGTTGGTTTAATGTGGCTATCGCCAAATCAGATTATGAAGGCGAATATCATTATTGTTATTGCACCAAAAGTTCTCACTTCTCATTTGTAATAGAAGAGGTTTTGAAAAATGATGTGCATTTGGAAACATCCTCCGCTTTTGACATTAATATAATAGAAGAGATGTTTGAGCAAGGAAAGTTGGACAAAGAGAATTATATCATTTGCAATGGTTTTAAAAAGCCACAATACATTGAGAATATTGTAAATGCAATCAATAATGGATTTGTGAATACCATTCCGATTTTGGATAATAAAGCCGAATTGGATGAAATTGATGCTGTTTTAAAAGCAAAATGCAAGGTGGGAATTCGCATTGCAGCTGAGGAAGAGCCACGTTTTGAGTTTTATACATCACGACTTGGAATTCGATACAATGATGTTTTAAGTTTTTATCATGAAAAGATAAAAAACAATCCCAAATTCGAATTAAAGATGTTGCATTTCTTTATTAATACCGGAATTCATGACACTGCATACTACTGGAATGAGTTAACCAAGTGCGTTAATGTATACTGTGAATTGAAAAAAGTTTGTCCCGAATTGGATTCTTTGAACCTAGGTGGAGGACTTCCAATTAAGAATTCCTTATCGTTTGAATATGAATATGACTACATGATTGATGAGATTATTGCACAGATAAAAAGCATTTGCAATCGCAACGATGTTGTTGAACCCGATATTTTTACTGAGTTTGGTTCATTCACAGTGGGTGAAAGTGGGGCGATATTGTATTCAATAATGGGTCAGAAGCAGCAAAATGATCGCGAGTTGTGGGACATGATTGATAGTTCTTTTATGACTACTTTGCCCGACACATGGGCCATTAGTCAACGGTATATTTTGTTGGCGGTGAATAACTGGGACAAAGAATACGAGCGTGTTTTTCTGGGTGGATTGACCTGCGATAGTCAGGATTATTATAATTCCGAAGCACACGCGAATGCTGTTTTCTTGCCCAAAATCACCAATGGAGACACACAATATATTGGTCTTTTTCATACTGGAGCTTATCAAGAAAGCATTGGTGGATACGGTGGAATTCAACATTGTCTTCTGCCCAGTCCTAAAATTGTGATTATCGACAAAGATGAAGATGGCGAATTGTATCCTAAACTTTTTGCCAAAGAACAAAGTTATAAATCAATGCTAAAAATATTGGGATACTAATAATGTCCTGATATTTATTTCGTTGAAAGCCTTTTATGTCCATTTTATCGAAAAGTGTCTTTTTTGTTCTAAATTAATTTTAATTTTGAATAAAATATGAAGCTCATCTTAGCTTAAACTTCAAATTTATTGTATTTTTGTAGATTAATCTAAGTAAAATATTAGGATGGAACAGTTTATCGTATCAGCTCGAAAATACAGACCCGCTCAGTTTAGCACGGTAGTAGGACAGGATTCTATTACCAAAACTTTGCAAAATGCCATTAAAACAAATCAAGTGGCACAAGCATTTCTTTTTTGTGGACCCAGAGGTGTTGGAAAAACAACTTGTGCTCGGATTTTGGCAAAAGCATTAAATTGTCCCCACTTAAGCGAAGAAGGGGAACCTTGTAATGTTTGTGATTCGTGTAAAAGTTTCGACCACAGTGCCTCCATGAATATTTATGAATTGGATGCAGCTTCTAATAATTCGGTGGACAAAATGCGAGAACTTGTTGATCAAGTCCGAATTCCACCACAAGGAGGAAAATATAAAGTTTATATTATCGATGAGGTTCACATGCTTTCTTCAAGTGCTTTTAATGCCTTTTTGAAAACATTGGAAGAACCGCCTCCATATGCTAAATTTATTTTGGCAACCACAGAAAAACATAAAATCATCCCAACGATTCTTTCACGTTGTCAGATTTTCGATTTTCGTCGGATTACCATCGAAGACATTGCGTTGCATTTGAAATTTGTGGCTGAATCTGAAGGTGTTATTGCCGAAGATGAAGCATTGAATATGATTGCTCAAAAAGCAGACGGTGGGTTGAGAGATGCTTTGAGCCTTTTTGACCAAATGGTTAGTTTTTCAGGAAAAAACTTAACGTATATTGATGTCATCGCCAATTTGAATATTCTGGATTATGATTATTTTTTCAGAATTGTTGATTTTATTGTCGAGAACAATATAAAAGATAGTATGTTGTTGCTTAACGAAATTATCA
>JAQUHH010000256.1 GCA_028683685.1 Bacteroidales bacterium | reverse complement strand
CGATTCGTTTATTGAATCGAGCATTCGAGATTTACAAAAACAGCTTGGAAACGATAAAGTATTACTTGGCCTTTCAGGCGGTGTTGACTCTTCTGTAGCCGCTCTTTTGCTTCACAAAGCGATTGGAAAAAACCTGCATTGTATATTTGTAGACAATGGCTTGCTTCGCAAAAATGAGTTCAATCAAGTTTTGGAATCCTATAAAAACTTAGGATTAAATGTAAAAGGAGTTGATGCGGGTGCAGAGTTTATTGCAAACCTGTCTGGAATCAGCGATCCTGAAGCGAAACGCAAATCCATTGGAAAAACTTTTATCGATGTATTTGATCGCGAAGCGCACCAAATTGAAGATGTAAATTGGTTGGCTCAAGGAACAATTTATCCCGATATTATTGAATCGATATCCGTTAAAGGACCTTCGGCAACCATCAAATCGCATCACAATGTAGGCGGTTTACCAGATTATATGAAATTAAAAGTGGTAGAACCTTTGAAGTTGCTTTTTAAAGACGAAGTTCGTCGTGTTGGGAAAGCTTTAGAATTACCCTCAAATATTCTAAATCGTCATCCTTTTCCGGGCCCAGGGCTTGGAATACGCATTTTGGGAGACATTACCTTCGACAAAGTAAAACTACTTCAAGAGGTAGATTATGTTTATATTGAAAATCTCAAAGAGACAGGTTGGTATGATAAAATTTGGCAAGCAGGTGCCGTTTTACTGCCTATACATAGCGTTGGCGTTATGGGCGATGAAAGAACGTACGAGAAAGTTATTGCCTTAAGAGCCGTTACGTCAACCGACGGAATGACAGCCGATTGGGTTCATATTCCGTATGAAATTTTAGCAAAAATATCAAATGATATTATTAATAAAGTCCCTGGTGTAAACAGAGTTGTTTATGACATTAGCTCAAAACCTCCTTCCACCATCGAATGGGAATAAAAAAATAAAACTATGAAAAAGATCCTTTCTATCATCTTCATTACATTTATTATTCCGTTTTCAATTTTTTCTCAAACAGAAAAATCAACCAAAACGGAGGTAAAAAACGGCATCGAGTATTTTGTACATGAAATATACAAAGGACAAACTTTATACGGCATTTCCAGGATGTATTCGACTCCCATCGATTCAATATTGGTACACAATAAAGAAGTTACCAGTGCATTGCAAATTGGAACTATACTTTACATTCCAACCAACAAAAAATCTTCAAAAGCTGAAAATCAGGTCATTGAAAGCAAACCCAAACAAGCAACTTGGCATACCGTTGTACAAGGGGAATCCTTATATTCTATTTCCAGAAAATACAATACGAGTATTGATGAGCTGAAAAGGATAAATCCGGGAATTAGCGATAATCTTAGCATTAATCAAAGAATAGAAGTTCCTTCACAAAAAACTGAAAAAGTTCCCCCTACTCAAGTCGAAAATGTAATTTCAAATACAAAACCAGAGGCAAAAGAAATTGTTTCAAAACCTCTGAACGAAGAAAAACCAGAACAAAAGGATTCTACAATCATCACTAAACCAACAAAATCATCCAATAAAATTACAAATGAGATAAATATTGCTTTGATGGTTCCATTATTTACAGACCAAAACCACAGCATTAATATTTCAAACATCAAATCGGTTGCAGATATCAACAACGTTCAATCATTCAAGTTTATTCAATTTTATTTGGGTTTTCTAGAAGGAATTAAACAATTTGAAGGAAGCAATATCAAAATAAACTTAAGAGTATATGATGTTGCAGACGGAGTTTCTGCGGTTAAAAAGATTACTTCAGAATCAAGCTTTGCAAAAACCCATATCATTATCGGACCCCTTTTCTCCTCTCCTTTCGGCGAAGCTCAAAAATGGGCCAACAAAAATGGTGTTTATATTATTAACCCATTTACCATGCAAAGCAACGTAATTACAAATTCAGCGGTTACATTCAAACTTACCTGCAATGAAAAAGAGAAATATTCTCGTTTGTCCAGTGCCATTGAACAGCAATTTCCAAATGCAAATGTGATTTTGGTCTACAACAAAACCAAAGACACAAACAATGTTTCATTGCTTAAAAACAGTTTTTCCAAAACAAAACTAAAATCGA
The DNA here is from genome assembly GCA_028683685.1 of Bacteroidales bacterium. Taxonomy (GTDB): domain Bacteria; phylum Bacteroidota; class Bacteroidia; order Bacteroidales; family WCHB1-69; genus JAQUGA01. Next base: position 1,694 of record JAQUHH010000256.1, on the reverse strand, counting down.
ACCTAAAAGATGTCATCTTTAACGAACGGGGCATTAATGGTATTAAGGAACGTTACGAAAACAATCGCCCCAATGTAATTGTAAGCTTTTTGTCTGGAGAAGCAACTATAACGAACTATGTTCGCAGACTTTATGAACTTAAAAAAGACAGCATTTATCTATTCTGTCCAAGTGAATGGATGGTTTATGACAATATTGAATCGGAGTATTTGCAGTCTTTAAATGCTCATTTCTACGGCAACTACTTTGTTGATTATCGCAGCCAAAAAACAACGGATTTTATCAAAAATTTCATCCAGGAGTATAACACAGAGCCACTTATCGAAAGTTTTGGTTTTCAAGGATACGACATTGCCACTTTCTTTATTGGACTGATGACCGAATATAAAGACGAATGGATTTTGAACATAAACCAAAATAAGCACGACTTACTTTCAATAAACCTCTCTTTTGAGAAAAGACTCGAAGAAGACGGGTATGAAAACACGCAAATACAAATAATAAAACTGTGCAATTATGAATTTATACCTTACGATTGTAATTGCCAAATGAATAGAGAAGAGATTCGTTACTAACTCTATAATCCAGAATTTAAGTCTTTTACAAGAAAATACATATTTTCTGCAATGGGAAGATATCCGTATTCAAAACAATAGATATACATATCCCCTTTTTGTGTTGTATATGTGTGGGTATGGAAATTTGGATTAAATCCTTTTTCCAATAATTTCTCCCGATTAATCTTTGTTTTTCCAGTAGGATTAAGCTCTTGAAGTATCCTGCGATTTTTTCTAAGAATATTGATTGTATTTCTAACAAAAATATTCGCATCACTATTTAAGCGATTGTTGTATGAATTTCTGCATTGATCGGAACAAAATCTTTTATCAGACCTGCCCACAATTGGTTCTCCACATTCAAGACATTTCTTTTTTGCTTCCATTATCACATTTTTTTACAAATTTATACAAATTACCAATTAAGCAGAAAAAAACTTTAAAAAAATCAATTATTTTAAATAGTTATTTGTCACAGACTTGTATTTTTTAAACATTGACACATTTGTAAATGGCTAACAGAAAAACAATCATAAAATCACAGTAGATTTTAAAATATCAAATAGTGGCAACAAACACTAAATAAAAAAGGGCTGTTAACAGCCCTTTTAAAAAATTACTTACTTCTATATAATATTACTTGCCCAAATTGTTCTCTTGATTTATTGTTGGAATCATTATATCGTATAGCATAAAAATACGCTCCTTCTTCTGCTTGTGATCCCGAAATTTTTCCATCCCAACCATAATTAATATTTTTGGTTTCAAACACTTTACCTCCACTTCTGGTAAAAACAACCATTTCATAATCGCTGATATCACCATTATAAACGGGTAAAAACTCATCGTTTCGTCCATCACCATCGGGAGTAAAAGCGGTAGGAACATAAATTTGGTGACAATCTTCAACTTGTACAAAAATTCTTATTAAAGTATCAGTTCCATCGTTTCTTGTTGCACGAACCACAAAAACAGAAGACTCTGAAGGTTCTACCATTTTTTCGAAGTCTGTACTTCCATCCGACCACGCTACAGAAACAGCTCCTGATATTTCTAATCGAGCGGATGTCCATCTGCAAATAATAGTATCTTTGGAAGCAAAAACTGGAATTACACTTAAAACCGAACGAGTTGGTT
>JAQUHH010000255.1 GCA_028683685.1 Bacteroidales bacterium | reverse complement strand
GATGCATTTTTTTTAGAAAACCAGCCATGGGGAGTGTCAAAATTACATCGCCAATGCTATCGGTTCTGCTGATTATGATTCGTTTATGTTCATTTTTTTTTTGATGATGTTCAAAAAGTTCTTTTGTTCGGGCGTATTTTAGGTAGGTAGCAAAAGAAGAAATTAGGGCAATTCTAAAACCAGTATATCCATCCAAAAAGCCTTTTTTTACAATAAAATCTCGAAAAAACTTTATGGGAGCAGAGAAAATAACTTTCCATTGACTTGTTTTTTCCCCTTTTTCAAAGAGTTCTTTGGAAGATATTTTGGTGAAATTTTCAATTTGTTTTAAATGATCTTCTATAGAGTAATAGGAGTAGTGCAAGAGGTCGCCTTTGATTCTTTTTTGGCTTGCATTTTTTGCAACATTTAGTTTTTCGTGGAGAGCACCGCCTTCCCAGCGGGCTTTGTCTCGTTTAAACAAGCGTATTTTTCGGTCGGGGTACCATCCGGTGTGTTTAACCCATTTGCCACAATAATTGGTTAAACGATTCATTTCATACCCATCGAATTCCCAGTTGGATTTTATTTTCTGAATTTCGTTTGTCAACTCTTCCGAAAGTGCTTCATCGGCATCCAAAGAGAGAATATAATTATGAGAAGCCTGATCAATGGCGAAGTTTTTTTGCTCTGTATATCCCAAAAACTTTTGATAAATAAATGTTGCATTGTAGTTTTCGCAAATTTCCTTTGTTTTGTCGGTTGAGCCAGAGTCAATTATCACAATTTCATCGCAAACGGGCAACAAGCTTTTTAGGCAACGTTCGATATTGCGTTCTTCATTGAGCGTAATAATAACACCAGAAATTTTAACAAGTTGATTTTGGATCATCTTTTTATATCTTATTCTGTTTTTTTAATATCGATGTCTAGAATTAGTTTTTTGGATGAATCTTTCATTTTTTTGGGAATAATATTCAAAATTTCATTTTTGAGGGCTTCCAACATGCGTTTTTTGATAAAGCTTTTGCTCACAATAAGTCCAACTTCTCTGACGGGTTCTGGATTTCGGAAATAGCGTACCATATTGGTTTGTTTAACGGAGAAATCGCTGATGGAAAGTTCGGGTAGTAAGGTAATTCCTTTTCCAGCTTCTACAATTTTTTTTAAGGTTTCGATGCTGCCGGTTTGGTAATTGAGTCGAGTGTCTGCAATGTGTTTTTGCAAGTCGTGACACAGATTAATAATTTGATTTCTGAAACAATGTCCTTCGTTGAGAAGCCAGACGTCGGAAATATCAATATCTTCCATCATGACCGTGTTTTGTTTGTATAAAGAGTGCTTTTTTGAAACAAATGCCACCAGAGGTTCCCAGTACATAGGCGTTTCTATTAAATGGGCTTCTCTTGTTGGAGTTGCCAAAATCCCACAATCAATGATTCCATTTTTGAGTTGTTCGAGAATTTGTGCGGTTGTTAATTCGGAAATAGTAATGGTAACTTCCGGATATTTTTCAATAAAATTAAGCAAGAATAGGGGAACTAAATAAGGGGCAATGGTTGGAATAATTCCAATGTGGAAATTTCCGCTTAATATCCCTTTTTGATCTTTGATGATTTCTGTGATTTTACTATGCTCTTTTAATACTTCCCGAGCCTGAGCAATCACGCTAATGCCAATTTCGGTTGTTTCGATGGGTTTTTTTTGACGATCAAATAAAATCACATCCAATTGTTCTTCCAGTTTTTGAATTTGCATACTGAGTGTTGGTTGCGTAATAAAACACTTGTCGGCAGCATGTCCAAAACTTTTGTACGTATCTACCGCAACAATGTATTCTAACTGAGTAATGGTCATAGTGATGTTTTTTTAAAATTTTGATACAAAGGTAAGTTTTTAGAAAAGAATAAAAAAATATTTTTGGTTTTTTGATTAAAACAAAATTTAACCCTTTTTATTTTATTCCCCAATAATGGAGGTGGAAATTATTTTATCCATTTCTTTTAGCGACTGACATCTTTTTATTTGTTGAATGGGAATATTTTGGATCATTTCATTTTGGACAAAGTAGGACCATAATTCTTTAAGTCTTCCTACTACTATTTCTTCTTTTTTGAATCTTTCGATTTGAGTTTTTTGGAATTCTTCATAAAAGACCATGAATTTTTGAATGTTTATTTTTGGGTTTTTTGGATTGATCTCATGCATGAGGTTTAGTTTGCTAAGAAGACCTCTTCCGATCATCCAATTATGAATTTGAGGATATCTTTTTTTTAATTGTCTAAAAAAGTCATTGTTGGTAATATCGCCGCTATATACAATTGTATGTTTAAGTTCTCTTACGACCATGTCGAAGGTGTTGAGCATCACTGTTCCATCGTACATTTGACTTGCCAATCGTGGATGAATACAAACATATTTCAATGGATATTTATTGAGCGTTTCAATGATGGCTTCGAGATTTTTGGTATCATTGAATCCAAGTCGAATTTTGACCGATAAATTAGCATCTGATTTTGAAAAGAATTCATCTAAAATGGAATTCATATTAGGAATATCTTTGAGCATTCCGGCGCCTCTGCCGTGTTTTGTGACTTGGTTTGAAGGGCATCCCATATTCCAGTTAAAGCATGGATAACCTATTTCTTTGAGTTTGGAGGAAGCCAGTAATAGCTGTTCTGCTTTTTTTGCCATAATTTGTGGCTCTATGGGAAGAAGCTTGTTGTTTTCGGGGAAGAAATCGAGAAAACGTTCGGTTTTTTCTTTAATTCCGGATGTTATAGAAACAAAAGGAGCAATGGCAAAATCTAAAGTGGCAATATGTTGTGTGTATAAAGTTCTAAATACATGGTCGGTAATACCATGAAGTGGAGCCATCCAGAATAGATCGGTTGAAGTCATTTTTTTTTGCAAAAATACGTTTTTTTTTGTGACTGGGTCACTTTGTAATTGGGTAACTCGGTAACTCAGTCACTTGGTCACTTGGTTACTCAGTCACCCAGTTACCCAGTTACTATCTAAGATGTTTCAAATAAAATTTCAAAGTAATTTCAGCGATACTTAAATTTTCTTTATTTTTGCAAATTAAAATTTTATATTAAGCTTTATCTTATGAAAATCTCATACAATTGGTTAAAAAAGTATTTAGACTTTAATTTAAGCGTTTCTGAAACTTCTGAAATATTAACAGATATTGGCTTGGAAGTTGAATCAGCGGAATTGTATGAGCCTATCAAAGGCGGTTTAGAAGGGGTTTTGGTAGGAAAGGTAATGAAGTGTGTGAAGCATCCCGATGCGGATAAGTTGCAAGTGACGAAAGTGGATATTGGAACATCTGAGCCTTTGCAAATTGTTTGCGGTGCACCCAATGTAGCTGAAGGTCAGACTGTTTTGGTGGCTACCATTGGAACAAAATTATTTTTTTCGGACGGAAACGAATTGCTTATCAAAAAAGCAAAAATCCGAGGTATTCCTTCTGAGGGAATGATTTGTGCCGAAGATGAGTTGGGAATAGGTGAGTCTCACGAAGGAATTTTGGTGCTATCAGATGCCTTTGAAGTGGGGAAAAAAGCTTCAGAAATGTTTTTTACGGAAAATGATACTGTTTTTGAGATTGGTTTAACGCCCAATCGTTCCGATGCTATTTCTCATTATGGTGTAGCTAGAGACCTTGCTGCTGCTTTGTCTATGCGAAAAAAAGTTATTTTTACAGCAAAATTACCTGATGTTTCAAGTTTTAAGCCAGAGATTAAAAAAAATCCAATAAGTATTGTTATTAATGACGCTGAAAATTGTTCTAGATATGCAGGTGTGTTTTTTAAGAATAT
>JAQUHH010000254.1 GCA_028683685.1 Bacteroidales bacterium | reverse complement strand
TGCGCTACGTTGACCAGTTTTTATACGAAACAGGAAATCCATCATTAACGCCCCAGTTTACGGAGAATTTCGAACTCAATATCAGTTTCGACGACACCCCATTATTTGCCATTGGACAAAGCTACACTACCGATATTTTCTCGAACGTAACCTATCGAGACGAAAATCAAGAAGGTGTTGCACTGCGTACATACGATAACATCGGAAAAGGGAAAGAGACCTATTTTAGAGGCATTGCTGGTATTCCACCAGGGAAAAAATACTTTTTCGGATTGGGTGCTCAATACAACATCAATGAGTACGATGGAATTTACGAAAACAAACCCATACATTACAAAAGAGACAGCTGGCGTTTTTTTACATTTCACTCCTTAAGCTTGACCAAACAAACAAAAATCACCATGAGTGGCTTTATGATGCTCAATGGTTTTTTTAATTTTTACGAATTAGAAGATTTTGGAGGCATCAATTTTGGCATAAATCAATCTTTTTTCGACCGAAAATTAAATATTTCCTTAAGTGCCAGAGATGTTTTTCGAACCATGATTACTAAATTTAAGTTAAATCAAGGAAATATTTATGCAAATGGAAGCAGATACACCGATAGTCAGCGTTTTGGTATCCATATTCGGTTTAACTTTGGCATTCGAAAACCAGAAGCCAATAAAAAAATATTCGACTTTAATGGGGAAGAACAAATAATGCCATAATTCAGAAATAAAATACATCACCATGAATTACAACGAAATTATATCGAGCATTTACACAAAAATAAAAAGCGAAGACAACATCGGAGATTTAGCAAATTACATTCCCGAATTAGCAAAAGTAAATCCCGAAAAATTTGGAGTTCACCTGTCGATTCTCAAGGGAGAGAAAATAGGAATGGGCGATTACCAAGAAAAATTTTCGATACAAAGCATTGCTAAAGTCTTTTCGTTGTGTATGGCATTTGAGATGTTGGGGGAAAAAATCTGGGACAGAATGGGCGTTGAACCCTCGGGAACGGCCTTTAATTCGCTGGTTCAATTAGAAAAAGAGAAAGGCATTCCCCGAAATCCTTTTATCAATGCGGGTGCTTTGGTTATTTGCGATATTTTAATTAGCCATTTAAAAAACCCCATGGGCGAATTTCTAGATTTTGTAAGATTTATTTCGGGCAACCCCCAATTGAACTACTCACCAACCATTGCAAATTCTGAAAAAGCATCCGGATATTTAAATAATGCTTTGTGTTATTTCATCAAATCGTACGGAAATATTCATAATAACCCTACCGATGTTCTGGACTTTTATTTTCATTTATGTTCATTGGAAATGAGTTGCGAAGAGCTCTCTGGGGCATTTATGTTTTTGGCCAACGAAGGGATGAAATCCGAAAACAATCAAGTTATATTAAGCAAAAGCCAAACAAAAAGAATCAATGCTTTGATGCAAACTTGCGGTTTGTATGATGAGTCGGGTGAATTTGCATTTAAAATTGGATTGCCTGGCAAAAGCGGTGTTGGTGGCGGCATCATTGCCATTTATCCAAAACAATACAGCATTGCGGTTTGGAGTCCTTTTTTAAACACCAAAGGGAACTCACACAGAGCCATAAAGTTTTTAGAACAATTTACAACCCGAACACAATTGTCGATTTTTTAATTAATAAATACTAAACGGCTGTTTTTTTAAATTTTATGCAAACGAAATTTGTTTTCAATATATCTTTTTGAAGTACTGTTTTTCAAATAATTATATCTTTTTTGACAAAATAAAACAATAAAAAGCTTGGTTGTAAAGCAAAAATACCTAACTTCGTGTCGACTAAATGAATTGAATTTTAAGCATGTGTATAACGAAAACAAATATAAACTAATAACATTAAGAAATGGCAATTAAAGGAGCGATAGTAGTTGACATTGAGCTTTGCAAAGGCTGTGAAGTTTGTGTTGGGGCATGTCCTCAAAGTGTAATCGGGCTATCAAAAAAAGTGAACGGCAAAGGATACCATTTTGCCGAGATGCAGAATGACGCCTGTATAGGCTGTTCGAATTGTGCAGTTGTATGTCCGGATGGAGTAATCACGGTATACAGAAAGAAATTTTAGTAAAAAAACAAAAAAAATATTCCAAATGAAAGAACTCAGGTTAATGAAAGGGAATGAAGCAGTAGCAGAAGCTGCTATTCGCTGTGGAGTAGACGGATATTTCGGCTACCCAATTACCCCTCAATCGGAAATACTAGAGCACTTAATGGCGGAAAAGCCATGGGAGAAAACTGGTATGGTCGTTTTACAAGCCGAAAGCGAAGTCGCTTCAATCAATATGGTATACGGAGGAGCAGCTTGCGCTAAAAAAGTTATGACCACTTCATCAAGTCCAGGGATTAGTTTAATGCAAGAATGTATTTCTTACATTGCTGGTGCTGAACTTCCTTGTGTAATTTTATACGTTGTTCGTGGTGGTCCCGGTTTAGGAACCATCCAGCCTTCACAAGCTGACTATTTTCAAACCGTTAAAGGCGGTGGACACGGTGACTACAGACTTATCGCATTGGCGCCATCAACCGTACAAGAAATGTACGATTTTGTTGGTTTGTCATACGATTTAGCTTTTAAATATCGTAATCCTGCTATGATTTTGTCGGATGGTTTGATTGGACAAATGATGGAAAAAGTATATTTAGAAGATTATGAAGAGCGTTGGACAGACGAGTATATTGCAGAAAAACACCCATGGGCAACCAATGGCAGAGCCGGCAATAGAAAAAACAACATCATCACCTCTTTGGAACTTCAATCAGACAGACAAGAAAAAGTAAACTTGAGAATTCAAGAAAAATATCGTCAAATTGAAGAGAACGAAGTAAGATACGAGCTTATTAACTGCGAAAATGCAGATTATTATTTTGTAGCCTATGGTTCTTCTGCTCGAATTTGTCAAAAAGCTATGGAATTAGCAGCAGAAGAAGGCATTAAAGTAGGACTTATTCGTCCGATTACACTTTGGCCTTTCCCCAAGAAAATCATTAAAGAATTGGGACAAAAATCAAAAGGTATTCTTACTGTTGAAATGAGTGCTGGACAAATGGTAGAAGATGTTAAGTTGGCTACCGAATGTCGTGTAAAAGTAGAACATTTTGGCAGAATGGGTGGTATCATTGCATCACCTGTAGAGATTGTTAATGCATTAAAAACAAAAATTATTGGAGGATAAACCATGTCTGAAATAAAATTAGAAGATATCATACAACCTGAAAATATGGTTTATAAAAAAACCAATGTTTTGACTGATGCTGTTATGCATTATTGCCCAGGTTGCGGTCACGGTACTACCCACCGTTTGATTGCTGAAGTAATCGAAGAAATGGGAATTCAAGGAAACTGCGTAGGCATTGCCCCCGTTGGATGTGCTGTATTGGCTTACAACTATTTTAATGTTGACTTTCAACAAGCGGCTCACGGAAGAGCTCCTGCCTTGGCATCAGCAGTAAAACGATTAATGCCAGACCGTTATGTATTTACCTATCAAGGAGACGGCGATTTAGCTGCGATCGGTACAGGTGAAACGATTCATGCGTGCAACCGTGGCGAAAACATTACCATTATTTTCATCAACAATGGAATTTATGGAATGACCGGTGGTCAAATGGCTCCTACAACATTACCCAACATGAAGACTGCAACGTCTCCATACGGTCGTAATGTAGAAACTATGGGAAACCCACTAAAAATAACAGAATTGGTTGCTCAACTTCCAGGAACTTGTTATGTAACTCGTCAAGCAGTTCACACTCCAGCTCATGTTCGTCGTACTAAAAAAGCACTTCGTAAAGCCTTTG
>JAQUHH010000253.1 GCA_028683685.1 Bacteroidales bacterium | reverse complement strand
GCTGAATATCAAACTTTTATCTTCTCTTGGAATTCGTTTTAACGACATTTCATTAAGCAACTATTCTGAATTAACGGGGTTCTGTCCAGAAAAGAAAGTTTCTCCATTGATTGACTCTTTTATACATCCTGACAAATTCAACTTAATTTTACATCCAAAATCCAAAGGTAGTGCTCGAGAATGGGAATTGACAAAATATAAAAAATTGATTGAGATTCTTCCAGAAAATGTTTTCAATATTATTTTGAGTGGTACTGAAAACGAAGGCGAAATGTACCGTGAAATCTTGCTTGATTCTTCCAAAAATAACATTTTAGATTCCAGCGGAAAACTTAGCTTATCCGAATTAATCGCATTGATTTCAAAAGCAGATGCCCTATTGGCTTGTAGTACTGGCCCTCTGCACATTGCCTCCATTTGTAACATTCACAGCATTGGCATTTATCCGCCCATTAAACCCATGCACCCTGGAAGGTGGAAACCCATCGGACCAAAAACGAAAATCTTTGTAAAAGACAAATCATGCAACGATTGCCGAAAAAAAATGCCGTGTACTTGCATTAATTCGATATATCCAGAAGAAATTCGGGATTATCTGATGTCGGTGAAATAAGTAACTAAGTGACCTCCTTTCAACTTTTAACTTTTAACTTTCAACTTTCTCTCCAAAAAATAAAAAATCTATGATTTTTATGATTTTTCGAGGATTTTTTAATCCTCGCTTGCGGGACTCGAATTGTCACAAAATCAAAGATTTTTACAATTCGGAACTTTCTACTTATTTTTTTGCACTTATAAATTAAATCCATACCTTTGTAAATAAAATTAAATATATGATTATTGATGTGTTTTTCCCATGCCCGCACGATGGTTTATCGGAACAAAATTTAAATAATTTACTAAAGATTATTCGCAAATGTGGGGATACACCATTAGTTCCTGAATCTTTTTTATGCTGCGGACAGTCTTCTTATATTCAGGGCTTTCACGAATTGGCAAAATCTTTTGCTATTGAAGTATTGAATAATTTTCAAATGAATCGTCCGGTCGTATCCGCTTCCAATTCTTGTTTGGGATTTATGCAACAAAGATACATTCCAATGTTTTTTAACACTTCGTATCACAATGAACATAAACAACTGTTATCCAACATCATGGACATAACACAATATCTTGCCGATTACAAAAAGATATTAAATTTAGAAGCTGTTTTTCCTCACAAAGTATATTATTATGCTTCTTGTTCTTCTCTGCGAAAACACGAAGTGAAAGACGCTCCCATCCGACTTTTGGAAAATGTAAAAGATTTAACATTGGTTCACAATTCAAAGCCGGTTGTAAACTGTTGCGGAAATGGAGGTGGATTTTCATTCAATTACCCCACAGAATCGGATAAACTAACCAATGCATTATTGGACGATATTTTAACCCATGAAGTAGAATACATCACATCTACAGATGCTTCTTGCCTATTAAAAATGCAAAAAATGATTGATGCACGAAAATTAAATCTTAAAACAATTCATATTGTGGATATTCTTTCTGCTTTCGACTCGACAAAGTCTTGCAATTAATTAACATTTTGCAATGAACCATATTAAAACAATCTTGTTTACTACTCATAAACGTTATACACTTAAAAATTAAAATATCATGATTTCAGAAAAAATTGAAAAAGCAATTATTCAACAAATTAAAGAAGAAGAAAATGCGTCTCGTATTTATTTAGCCATGGCATCTTGGTGTGATACACACGGTTATCCTGGTGCTGCAGCATTTTTCTATCGTCAAACTCAAGAAGAACGTTTTCATGCCCTTAAATTTATTCAATATTTAAACGAACGTGGAGGTCATGCACATATATTGGATTTACCAAATCCTGAAAATAAATTCGAAAACTTAAAACAAATCTTCGAAATCACTTTAGAACACGAAAAATTTGTGACTGCATGCATCAATAGTCTTTATGAACTTGCACAAAAAGAAAAAGATTTTGCAACTTTAACATGGTTAAATTGGTTTATTGAAGAACAAATGGAAGAAGAAGCAACCGTGGGTGCAATTCTGGACAAATTTGCTCTTATCGGAACCGATAAAGGAGGATTCTTTATGTTGGATAAAGAGTTGCAAGCCTTAGCAGCAGAGCCTGTAGGCGAATAATTATAAACATTCTTCTCGAAAAATAAAAAAATCTGATAAATACATTTTATCAGATTTTTTTGTGTCATTTTTTCCCAGGCATGGGAAACACATATATCCGTTCTGTATACCCTGCAAAACAACCCAATCCATCTTGAATATTAGAATAAATCGGGGTCGGTTCGGCAAATGGATTTCCATCAGAAGAGTTATAGGAATTTAAACTGGAATGAAAATGATAAAAATGGGAATCTGTTTGCATTACTTTTACAAACAAGGTATCTCCAATATTTCCATTTGTAAAAGAATAGAAAGTGAACGAAATCATCTTCTCTTTTCCATCAAAAACCCGATCTGTCATTACCCATGAAAAATCTTCCAAATATAAATCCTGTTTGTAAACTCCTGTATTTCCACTTTCATCAGAATACATATTTACCCACGCTAAAAAACCATAATAATTCGGCACTCCGCCTATATCTTGAAATTTCAAAATATATTGAATAGGGTTCTCCTCGTTCCCAGATGAATTTTCAACTTTAAGAAAACTAAGATTTATTTCATAAGAAACGGGAATAATGATGGAAGATTCCACTGTTTTATAATTATTTGCGGCCACTCTTAAAGAGTACTTTTGTCCTTGTTCAACCGGAAAATCATGGCGCGAAATTCGATAAACATCTTCTCCTGGCCGAAAAGGGACCCTTACCCAATTCGAATTTTCAGCTTTTAATTCGACTATAGCATCCGATACTGTCAAACTCTCCTCATAATCTCTGACGTAATACAAAGGCACAGATTTACTTACCGTGATTTCAATCGAATCATTGGATGGCGACAAATAGGAAAACACTACCAATTTCGGGTCATTGTCTGGAATTTCAACAAATACCTCTTTGGTACACGATTGAAAACCACAAAAAACAATAATAACAAGGAATAATATTTGAATTGATTTTTTCATAGCTAAAATTTTATAGACCAACTAAGAGATGGAATTAATGGAAAAATAGACACTTGTTTCATGACACTTTTAGATTTATTATTGCCACTATCTACCGTTGTCAAATAGTAAAAAAATGGATTTTGTCTATTGTACAAATTATACACTCCAAATTCGTAGGTATGTTCTGTTTTCTTTTTCTTTTTGTGAATTTGTATCCCTAAGTCCAGTCGATGGTAGGCACTCATCCGAAAACTATTTTTATCTCCATAATCGCTCACACTGCCCCAAAAACCATTCAACATGTTTCCGTCTTCGTTATAAGGCATTGGAATATAAGATGCTTTGGGCAAAGTAACGGCATTTCCTGTGCCATAAACCCATGTCCCAGAGAAAGTTATATCCTCAGACAATCGAAATATTCCAACCAAAGAAATATCATGACGGCGGTCGTAACGTGCATAAAACTTCTCTCCAAAATTTAACTCATCAAATTGCATTTGGGTCCACGAAAGCGTATATCCCATCCAACCAGTAAAACGCCCCGAATTCTTCCGAAATAAGATTTCTAAACCATACGACCAAGCCTGTCCTGTGGTGATATTTTGTTCCCAATTAAACTCCGAACTTTGTCCAGGTTGGCTAATGCCAATAAAACTGGCTCCCTCTTTATAACCAATAATATGATCCGACTTTTTATAATATCCTTCAATGGTCAACGATACATCGTTTTTCAAAAAATCTTTGCCGATT
>JAQUHH010000252.1 GCA_028683685.1 Bacteroidales bacterium | reverse complement strand
AATGTCTTTAATTGTGATTTTAGCATATTTTCTGTTTTAAATCACAAAAATACGAAAAATCAAGATAAAAACCCTATTATTTTGAAAGGATTTTGATGATAAGTCAAACATAAAAAGAAAATAAGTTTAACCCAAATTATGCACTAAAACCTAAACAAAGTGAATTAAAAATCAATTCTGACAGCATATCCCTTTAAAATCAGACATTCAATTACACACCTCTCAATATAAGAAAAGTATGCTAGCATGCTAAAGCTTATTCGACAAAAAACTGATTGTTGTGGTATTTTCAGCCTCATGGCAAAACGTTACAATGAGTTTACAATAAGGTGTCCTAAAAGATAATCAGAGTTAAGATAATTGTAAAACCATTTTCAATAAACATAAACTTTAACACAGTTTTAATAATTTGGATTAAAAAAATAACATCTCAAACAAAAGAAAATTATTATATTTGCACAACGAAATGAGAAAAATTGCGAAATATGAAAACTATTGTGATTTTATTGGGATTGATTGGGATATTAACTTTAGTATCATGTAATGATAGTAAAAACAAGACCGGTGGTGAATACAATATCGACAACCCTGCAAATATCGACAACCCTCAAGGTACATAAGACGGTATGCCAGAAATTACAATTGACGAAACAGAATAGAATTTTGGAACTGTTATACAGGGAGAAAAAGTAATACACAATTTTGTATTTACAAATACAGGCAAAGGCAATTTAATTATTTCAAATGTTAAAGCATCGTGCGGTTGCACTGTACCAAAATGGACAAAAGAGCCTATCAAACCTGGTGAAAAAGGCAATATTGAAATTAAATTTGATAGTGCTAACCGCAATGGTAAACAAACTAAAACAGCAAAAGTTTATTCAAACACAACACCTAATGTAACAGAACTTGTTATAAGATGTGAGGTAATTTACTAATAAATAAAAACAAAATTTTATGAATCAATTATTTTTAATGGCACAACAAGAAGGCAGCAGTCCTTACAGTTCAATTATTTTTTTAGTACTAATTGTAGCAGTTTTTTATTTTTTCATGATTAGACCACAAGTAAAACGTCAAAAAGAAGCTAGGATGTTTAGAGAAGGGCTAAAAAAAGGAGATAAAGTAATAACAGCAGGCGGCATCTATGGTAGAATTATTGAAGTACAAGACACACATGTTTTTGTTGAGATAGATACAAATGTTAAAATAAAAGTCGATAAGAACTCACTTGTTGCCACACCAGCTGACATACAAAACCCAGCTCAAAAATAATTATAACAATTTTTAATGAGTGAAACAATTAAACAAAAGAATATAATTATCCGATTTTTGGTTAAACTTACCAAGAATCGGAATATTCTTGTTTTCTTAGTCTTCTTTATCATATCAGCATTTTTATGGTTTCTTAATGCCATAAACAAGGAATACACGACAGAATTAAAGCTTGCGTACATAGTTAAAAACATGCCTCAGAACATGAGCATTCCCAAGGATTACGAACAAGAACTGACAATTAGTGTATCTGGACATGGGTATAATCTACTGCGCGAAAAAATTGAAAAAGTCAAAATTCCACTTATTCTTGACTTTTCGAATAATAAAAATCCAATTAATATTTATTCTAACCCAAATAATTGTACACAATCCTACATTCTCACAAAGGACGTCAAAGCAATTGTGAACAAACGATTTGGCGACAATATTAATCTTGTAAAAATTAGTCCGGACACAATTTATTTTAATACGACACAAACGTATTCGAAGCGAATTGCAATAAAACCTCTTATTACCTTTCAGCCCGATGTAAACTATGTAAAAAATGGCGAAATAACAATACGACCCGATACAATAACTGTCTATGGGCCACAAAGTATTATTGATACCATGGAAGCTGTATACACTAAGCCAACCGATTTAGGCATAATAAATGATAATAATGTACATCCTTTGGAAATCAATACATTCAAAAACCTGAGATACTCCAAAACAAGTGTTCTGGTTGAGATTCCAATGGAAAAATACACCGAAACAATTTTAAAAATAGCAATCAATAGTATTAATGTTCCCGAAAAATTAAAAGTCAGAGTGATGCCAAGCGAAGTTAGCGTTTCATTTAAAGTTCCTTTAAGTGATTTTAGCGAAGTAAATCCCTCTGATTTCGTTGCCACAGTTGATTTTAAAGATATTCAAAATCAAGAAGCTGAAGTTAGTGTCACTTGTTCACGAACCGAATTGCAAATTACCAATATCAGCCCTATTAGTGTAAAAATACTTCCTCAACAAACTGATGATTCGAATGATTAAATTGGGGATTACAGGAATAATTGGATCGGGGAAATCGGTTGTTTCTTCCATATTTCGCATTTTAGAAATTGCAGTTTATGATGCTGATTATAATGCAAAATTACTTATGAACACATCATCAGAAATTAAAGACAAGTTGATTTTAGAGTTCGGACAAAACGCATACACGCATGAAGTCTTAAACAAGCAATATATCGCATCACAAATATTCAATAACGAAAAAAAACGGCAAGTTATTAATTCAATTGTTCATCCAATAGTTAAAAATGATTTTATTGAATGGGCAAATAATCAAAAAGGCGACATTTGTGCAATTGAGTCAGCACTACTTTATGAGTCTGGACTTAATACAATTCTTGACAAGACGATATTGGTTACAAGTCCGGAAAATATTATTATTGAAAGAATATGTAATCGAGATAAAACAACCAAAGGAGAAGCTTTAAAACGAATAGAAAGTCAGAGTTTTTATAAATCGCTAAACCAAACACCAAATTACACAATCGTGAATGATGATGAACATTCATTAATACTACAGAGTTTAGACATAATCAAACAAATAAGAAACAAATGGTAAAACTAGGAAAATGGATTGGAGGAGGACTTGGTTGGGCATTTGGAGGCCCTATAGGTGCTCTTTTAGGATTTTTTATCGGATCTTTTTTTGATTCAGCCACAATTAATACATCCGTAAGCTCATCGCAAGGAAAAACGCAGAGGGGCGACTTTATTCTTACTTTTCTTGTGTTATCGGCAGCAGTAATGAAAGCAGATAAAATTGTCAAAAAAAGTGAATTAGAATTTGTCAAAAAATTTCTACGATCAAATTTTAGCGAAACAGAGACAAAAGAAGCGCTTCAAATTTTAAAAGACTTATTAGAAAAAGACATCCCACTCGATGATGTTTGCAATCAGGTTAGATTTAGTATGAGTAGTCCTCTCAAGTTACAAATCTTACATTATCTTTTTGGGATTTCTGCTGCTGATGGTGAAGTACATAAGGACGAAATATCAGTAATCGAACATATCGCTCTAAAAATTGGACTAACGACCAATGAATTTAAATCAGTAAAGTCGATGTTTGTTCCAGAAACAGACTCCGCATACGAAATTCTTGGAATTAGTAAAAACGCCAGCGAAGATGAAATTAAAAAAGCATATCGCAATATGGCAGTAAAACATCATCCCGATAAAGTAGCAAATCTGGGAGAAGACATTCAAAATGCAGCAAAACAAAAATTTCAAACTATCAACGATGCCTACAACAAAATAAAAAAGGAACGAGGGATAAAGTAAAAAAAAAAAATAAGGACAATTTCGAGAAACTTGAAATTGTCCAATTATTTTATTTCTCTATTACTATTTTTCTTTTTGCTATAATCCTACCTTTTTTATCATAAAACTGAACAAAATATAATCCTGAAGTTGCTATTTCTGAAAGATCCACACTTCGAATTCTGTCAGTAATTTTCGTTTCGTAAATGATTTGACCGCTTATATTTATTATTGCAAGAATGCTTGCATCATTA
>JAQUHH010000251.1 GCA_028683685.1 Bacteroidales bacterium | reverse complement strand
AATTTCAGGCTTTGGATATACACTAATCATTTGGGGAACAGTAACGGAATTACGACAATTATTAACATCAACCACATCCACATGAACATCATATTGACCTGCATTCACATATCCTGTCATCGGATTGGGCATGGAAGAAGTTTGACCATTGCCAAAGCTCCATAAAAACTGCTGGGCAGATGGGTTAGAGTTTACCGAGAAATTAATCAAAAGCGGTTGACATCCCTCTGTAAAATCGCTTAAAATATCAATATCCGGCAATGGATTAACGGTAATGCTTACATTCATGCTATCAACACAACCGTTTAGATTTCCTATTAATTTATAAATAGTTGACTCTGTGGGACTAGCCACCACACATTCAGTATTAGAAGCACTCAAACCTGTCGATGGGCACCATTGAAACAAATCACACCCACTTGCAGATAACAAAACGCTATCACCACAACAAAGCGTTGCTAAAGAAGGTGAAATAGACAAAACTGGTTTTGGTTTGATAACAATAGTCACAGAAGTCATTCCACTGCATCCCGAAGTTGTTCCTACTACAGAATATGTTATTGTTTGATTCGGAGAAGCCACAACAGATTCGGTATTGGTCGAATTTAATCCATTTGCTGGCGACCAAGCATAAGACAATCCCCCACTTGCAGTCAAAATTACGGATTCACCCGGACAAATTTCAGGAGCAGAAGGATCAATAGAAATAGAAGGATTATTTATAACATTGACCACAAACTGCACAGAATCGACGCAAGCATCCGTAGTTCCTATAACATTATAGGTAGTATTTTCGATAGGGCTAGCGTATGCCTGATTATTCGCTATCACATTTAAATCCGCAGAAGACATCCATTGGTATGTATCAGCAGTGCCTACTGTTACCAAAACAGAATCTCCCATACAGATATCAGAACTGGTCGGATTGGCAGTCATTATTGGTTTTGGTTTTACCACTACCGAAACAGTTGCGGTTCCCGTACAAGCATTCAAAGTTCCAGAAACGGTATAATCTTGAGTTTGTGTTGGCGAAGCATTGACACTTGCTTGATTTGATGCCGAAAGACCAGAAGCGGGACTCCAATTATATGTGCCTGCACCGGAAGCAGACAATGCTACTGTTTCGCCAGGACAAATAGAAGCTGAGGTGGGACTAATCTCAATAACGGGAATAGGATTCACTTGAACTGTTGTAGTAGCCACAGAATAACAAGCATTTGCAGTACCAGTAACAGTATAGGTTGTTGTGCTTGAAGGGGTAGCAGTAACCGAGGCTCCCGATGAAGAGCTCAAACTTGCAGAAGGCGACCAAGTATAAGTTGAGGCACCACTGGCAGTAAGCAAACTGCTTTGTCCTTCACAAATTGTAGGCAAAGAATTGGTTAAGCTTATGACAGGAATTGGATTAACGACTACTTGAACATTTTTAACAGCAGAACAAGCTCCTTTAGTAACCGTTACCGAATAGGTTGTGGTCGTGCTTGGACTCACGGTCACCACAGAGTTGCTACCTAACCCATGTGACCACGCATATGATGTGCCACCCGAAATTGTTAAATTTAATAAAGAATCCTTGCAGATAACAGGATTTGCTGGACTTAAAACTGGGTTTAAATTATTTTGGAAACTCACTAATACATCATCATTTTCAACAACGACACTACCATTACAATTATTGTACGTAGCGCGGGCTGTAAATGTTGTATTTACCGATGGACAAACAGTTATGGTATCACCACTTCCTAAAACGGCACTTCCCTGAAGCCAATCAATAACAACGTTAGAGGGTCCATTGGGTGTAAATCTCCAAGCCTCATTAGAAGCGGTCCATTGAGTCCCATTTCTGCCGGCTGGAGCATATCCTATATTTCCAGTTTGATTCTGAATTCCAATAATTCCTCGCCCACCATTCCAGCTTGAGCAAATGCCTTTGGTCTTAATGTATACTTCAATCACATTGGTTGTTTCATAAAAAACGACTTGATGCGTTGCACGAGGTGCACCACAACTATAAAGCGGCACTTGGTCATAACTCAAAACAAAAGTTCGGCATGGAATGCTTCCCAAAACAGCATATTTTATGGTACCATTGGACGATATTGAATAGTGAGCTGGATCTATATCATGATAGGGACAAAATATAGAATTTAAAGGCAAAGAAGTACTTGGACAAGATACACTGAAAGACCATGGGCAATAGCCGTTAGCATAAGATTGATTAAATGAAATAACACCATTTGAACCCACTGTAACTTTATTATACGATTGTCCGAAAAAACAAAAATCAAAAGGCAGATTCAATAAAGAACTCCACCTATCATCAATATTCATAATAATATTTGAACCTTGATTATAGGGATAGGGAGGATTATACGGTATAGAAGATACCTCATAAGAATTTGTTGCACCTGTTCGCAAATAGGAAGCCGATAATTGAACACATACATTATCGCAATCCACAGACGTATTAGCTCCAGCGTTGATATTCGGACATCCTGGCTGAGCATATATGCTTGACGAAATCAAAAAAGTCATCAAACAGACAAAGTTTAAAAGGTTTTTTTTAGCCATTTTATGAAATCTTAATCTATCAAGCCACAAAGATAATAATATTTTTCATTTTAGCAACAGTATTGCAAAAAATAAATAAAAATTAAAATAAAAACATATAATTGAGACCTTTAAAGTGGTTTCTGATTGCCTTTCAAGCCTTTATTATAGGCAAAAGAAAACAAGCATTAAACTTGTGTTAAAAATGTAAGTTTCAAAAATATGAGCATCCTAAAACACAATTACAATAAGCTGATTGTCAATAAATATATACAACTATATAAAAACTAAAACAGATATTTTTTTATCATTTAAGATAATAAATTTTGGGGAGTATGCGATTATTATTATAAATTATTTACACTCTTACATAAATAACATCTATAATCTATTACAAAATAGATAACACTAAATAGTGTTCGCAAGAACTGAGTTTACGAGCTCAGCGAAGCTAAAACGCCAACTTCTTCGTTATTCTTGCAGGCACTAAGTGGGTATTCTATCAAACATGCGGAGACTATTGGGATATTAATTCGCTGGAGCTTATAAAAACCAACAGAAAATGCACACTAAAAACTGCATTAAAACAACAAAGCAAGCGAAAACATTACCATCCCCAAAACATTAAAAAAATTCATTGTTGTCCGATGAAAATTTAGGGAATAAACGTAATATGAAGATTATTAGACGTTTATAATAATTATGAGAAAAAGCAGTTTGGTTTTTCTCATTGATATTTATTAAAGATTTTCAACACTTTCTCCTTTAGAGGCGGGAGGGGTGAAAAAACATTGAAAACTTATCGGACAAAACTTAGATGTTTTTATAACATATGAGGTGTAATAGACATTTTTCATGATTTCAAATAGACGATGTCTTATAATGGACATTTTTCATGGTGGCTTTTTTTTCAACATTCTGTTTTTTAATAATTTATGCACTTTATTTCTCCATCCAATTCGGCACTATCCAGAAAACAAGAACTCACTGCATCGCCAAAAGAGTATATATTACTAAAAGCTAAAGCTTCCATTAGGCAATATTGGGAGCTTTACGAAGCATTTAGCTATGTTGACATGCGAACCAACTGAGGCAAACATTGATGGATGCAATTTTCAAAAAAAGAGTTACGGTAATTTTTACCGGATAATGTTGATTATATTTGAATCTTTTTATGAATCTCTTCTACATTTGCTCTAAATTTTGGATCGGTATCAATCAAATTATTGATGGTTCTGCATGCATGAAGCACGGTAGCATGGTCTTTTTTTCCGCATTGTTGACCGATGGTAGCAAGCGA
>JAQUHH010000250.1 GCA_028683685.1 Bacteroidales bacterium | reverse complement strand
CGCATTTGCAAACCATCTACAGCACATAAAGCTAGAGCTTGTATGGAGGGCGTTGTAGAACATGGAACTGCCCGAAGATTGTCGAATGAAGTATACAAAATTGCAGGAAAAACAGGAACTGCACAAATTGCCAGATTGGGGGGTTATGGAAACAAAAAAGACCAAACCAGAAGAGTGGAATACAAAGCTTCATTTATTGGATATTTCCCTTCGGACAAGCCAAAATATTCTTGCATTGTCGTTATCAACAACCCCAGACGAAAAGGATTCTATGGTTCCGAAATTGCAGCCCCAGTCTTTCGTGAAATTGCCAATAAAGTATATACTACCGAAATTGATATTCCTGAATATCAAGCCGATTCGGTTCGCATCAAAAATATACCTCTGGTAAATGCCGGAAATCAAAACGATTTGTCATTGATTTACACATACATGCGATATAAAACACTTAAGAACAATAAAAAAGCAGAATGGGTTTCTGCAAATACTACATCTGGTAATTTTGTTCGACTGGTTCCTCAAAGATTTAAAAAAGGAATGGTTCCAAATCTAAAAGGAATGGGCGTAAAAGACGCGGTATATCTTTTGGAAAAATGCGGATATAAAGCTCAAATCAAAGGAAAAGGCACGGTCTCTTCTCAATCTGTAAATCCGGGAACAGAACTCAAAAAAGGACAAACCGTGAGCCTGACGCTTCAAAGCCATAATGCCTCCAATACGCAAACTTACATCCAAACGGATTCTACATACATGTCTGCCATTCAAGACTCGATTCAATATATCTTAAAGACAACATCGGGGAATGCAAAAAACGAAATTGAATAAAAAACAAAAGTGATGAAGATAAAACTGAACGAACTTTTACAAAATATAAAAACCATCGCCATTCTTGGAAATGAGAATGTGGGAATATCTTCCATCTGTTTTGATTCACGTCAAGCTACAGACAACAGTTTGTATATTGCCCAAAAAGGCAGCTTGCACGACGGACATGATTTTATCAACCAAAGCATTTCATTGGGTGCAATTGCTATTGTTTGCGAAAAACTTCCCAAAAACATACTGTCCGGAATCACATACGTTCAAGTGGAAAATGCTTCAGAAAGTTTGGGATATATTGCTTCTTCTTTTTATAACAATCCTTCAGAAGAGCTATCGCTCGTAGGCATTACCGGAACCAATGGAAAAACAACAAGCGTTTCGTTGTTGCATAATTTATTTCGCTCCATGAACATCCGCTGTGGAATGCTTTCTACGGTTGAAAACAAAATAAATGATGCCGTTTTACCATCCACTCATACCACTCCAGACGCGATTGCCCTGAACAAAATACTCAGAGAAATGGTAGACGAAGGCTGCGAATACTGTTTTATGGAAGTGAGCTCTCACGCACTAACCCAAAACAGAACCGCTGGACTTTGCTTTAAAGGTGCTGTTTTTAGCAACTTAACGCACGACCATATCGATTATCATAAAACTTTTGAGGCGTATTTAAAGGCAAAAAAATCATTTTTCGACTCTCTTTCTACCGATGCATTTGCCCTTACGAACATCGATGATAAAAATGGAAATGTAATGCTTCAAAATACGAAAGCTCAGAAACATACATACAGCCTGAAAACCATTGCTGACTTCAAATGTAAACTTATCGAAAACTCTTTTGAGGGCTTGCATCTGATTATTGACGAGCAAGAAGTCTGGTTCGAAATAGTAGGGGAATTTAATGCCTATAACTTATTGGGAGTTTACGCAACAGCACGCTTATTGGGCTTCGACTCTTTTGAAATACTCGAAAAACTAAGCAGTTTGAAAGCCGCTGAAGGCAGATTTGAATATCTAGCAAATCCAAAAGAAATTATTGCTATTGTCGATTATGCGCACACTCCCGATGCATTGGAAAACGTACTAAAAACCATTGCTGAAATTAGAACTGGAAACGAAAAAATAATTACTGTAGTGGGCTGTGGTGGGAATAGAGATGCCGAAAAAAGACCCGTCATGGCTCGCATTGCTCACGAACTTAGCGATATCCTTATTCTCACTTCCGACAATCCACGCTTTGAAAATCCGAACGAAATCTTGAAACAAATGGAAAAAGGAATTCCTTCTCACTCAAACAAACAAAGTTTGATTATTGAACAACGCCGCGAAGCGATTAAAACAGCTTGCATGTTGGCTCAAAAATCAGATGTGATTTTAGTTGCTGGAAAAGGACACGAAAAATACCAAGAAATTAAAGGGATAAAACACCACTTTGACGATAAAGAAGAATTATTAAAAATATTGACTAAAATATAATAAGATGTTGTATTACTTGTTTGAATGGATTCACGAATATATGGATATTCCCGGAACGGGAGTTTTCCAATATATTTCATTTAGAGCTGCTGCTGCTGCAATTACATCCTTGGTAATTACCATTATCATTGGCAAAGGCATCATCAATTTTTTACGCAAAAAACAAGTGGGCGAATCCATACGCGACTTGGGACTCGATGGTCAAATGCAAAAAGCTGGAACGCCAACCATGGGCGGGCTTATAATTATTGCAGCCATCTTAATTCCGGTTCTCCTTTTTGCAAAACTTGATAATATTTATATTATTCTGATGATTTTTACAACTCTTTGGCTGGGTGCTTTAGGCTTTATTGATGATTACATTAAAGTTTTCAAAAAAGATAAAAAAGGCTTGTCCGGAAAGTTTAAAATCATTGGTCAGTTTATACTTGGAGCCATAGTGGGTGCCGTAATGTTTTTTCATCCCGACATTGTAATTCAAGAAAAAATAAATAAAAGTCAATACATTGAAACAGAAAATATATTTACGTTAGAAAGTCATAAAACAACCTCATCGCCGTATTCTTCCCAAACCGTAAAATCAACAAAAACGACCATTCCATTCTTTAAAAACAACGAATTAAACTATTCTAATGCTTTGAAATTTTTGGGAAATGGATTCTCAAAATGGGGTTTTCTGATTTTTATTCCGATTGTGATTTTTATCATTACAGCCGTTTCTAATGGAGCCAATTTGACCGATGGAATAGATGGCTTAGCCACCGGAACATCAGCCATAATTGGAGCCACACTGGGAATTCTGGCATATGTTTCGGGCAACACCGTTTTTGCAAACTACCTTAATATAATGTACATCCCTTTAACGGGCGAACTGGTTATTTTTATCAGTGCTTTTGTAGGAGCTTGCATCGGATTTTTATGGTACAACACTTATCCAGCACAAATTTTCATGGGAGATACGGGAAGTTTAACCATCGGAGGAATTATTGCTGTTTTTGCCATCGTCATTCGCAAAGAGCTATTGATTCCAATTTTATGCGGAGTCTTTTTTGCCCAAACTTTATCAGTGATGATTCAAGTGGGATGGTTTAAATATACCAAACATAAGTATGGAGAAGGTCGAAGGGTGTTTTTAATGTCGCCACTGCATCATCATTTTCAGAAAAAAAATTATCATGAATCAAAAATCGTAATGCGATTCCTTATTGTAGGAATTATGCTGGCTATCATCACTATTGTAACACTTAAAACCAGATAAAAATGAATTTCGAAATAGCTGTTTTAGGAGCCGCCGAAAGCGGAATTGGAGCAGCCGTTTTGGCACAAAAAAAAGGAATTAAAACTTGGGTTTCCGACGCCGGAAACATCAAACAAAAATACAAAGACGTTCTTTTACATCATGCAATTGCTTTTGAAGAGGGAAAACACACTCCATCAATCATACTCAAATCAAAACTCATCATTAAAAGTCCTGGAATTCCTGAAACAGCGAACATCATAAAACAGTGTCGCTCGAAAAACATTCCCATCATTTCGGAGATTGAATTTGCCGATCGCTACA
>JAQUHH010000017.1 GCA_028683685.1 Bacteroidales bacterium | reverse complement strand
ACAAGGTTGTTTAATTTAATAATGACCCAAGCTTCTTTGCCATTTTCTGCGTTGCGAATTTCATTGTTGAGCATTGAAATAATAAAAGATCGCATAGAAAAAGGGGCAACAATCAGTTTTTTAAATTCTTGAGGTTTATAATACGATTCGAAAAGACTAAAAACACGTTCTGTTTCGGCACAAATTTGCGGATTGGAAGTAAGCAAACTGACATCCGAAAAGACATTTGAAGTAATTTCATTAAAATTTCCGGTACCGATATTAACAAAGGTTTTTCGTTCGCGTTCGTACACTCTTTTTATGATAATTAATTTAGCATGAACTTTAAACCCAGGAATACTGGAAATAATTTTAACACCAGCTTCCTGCAATTTCCGAGTCCAGTAAATGTTATCCTCTTCGTTAAAACGAGCTTGCAATTCCATAAAAACAGTTACCTGTTTGCCATTTCGAGAGGCATTAATCAAAGCGTTAATAATGCCCGATTGTTTTGCAACTCTATAAATGGTCATCTTTATGGAAGTTACAAAAGGATCGATGGAAGCCTCTCGCAACATATCCACAATGTGCTGAAATGAATGATACGGGAAAGCCAACAAAATATCTTTTTGACTAATTACATTAAAAATACTGCGTTGATTTTTTAATTCTGGATGCAAAATTGGGGGCATCGGAACATAATCGAGATCTTTTGAGCCAATGTTCGGAAAATCCATAAAATCTTTGAAATTGTGGTATCGACTTCCACCAATCAAAGAGTCAGCTTTTGTAATTTTCAACAGTCCCGAAATTCTTTTCAACAGTTTTTCGGGCATATATTTATCATAAACCAAACGAATGGGAATGCCTTTTTTTCTTTTCTTAAGGCTATCAGCAATAAGCTCGATAAAACTTTTAGAAGCGTCGTTGTCCAAGTCCAATTCAGAATCTCGGGAAATTTTAAAGGTATAGGCTGCATAATTTGTATAATCGAAATTTGAAAAAATATCATCGAGACAAAAACGAATTACATCGTCCATCATAATCAAAAAATGCTTCCCGTCTGCTTCGGGGAAAAGCAAAAATCGTCCTACATTTTTAACTGGAATTTCGATAAAAGCAAAATCTTCATGAAGCGGTTCGTCTTTGGTAAACATGTGAATGGCCAAAAAAATAGAAGTGTCCTTAATGCTGTTGGCATCTTTAAATTTTTTCAGCATAATGGGAAACAGAAAAGGACGGACATTGAGTCTAAAATAGTCTTTTACATATTTTGCCTGAACTGAAGTAAGTTGTTTTTCATTCAGAATAAAAATATTTTGAGCATGCAACTCTTTTAGTAAGGTTCGATAGATGCTTAAAAAAAGTTTTTGATGTTTTTTATCGGTTTCGTAAATCGTTTCTAATGTATTTTGAGGATTGAAGTCCAAATAGTCATTTTTGACTTTACGAATGCTTTGCAAACGGGTGATCGTGGCTACGCGGACCCGGAAGAACTCATCCATATTATTGGAATAAATTCCCAAAAATTTAATTCGTTCAATAAGCGGATTTCGAGGGTCGGCAGCTTCTTGCAAAACGCGCTCATTAAACTGCAACCAACTAATTTCTCGATTTAAAACATTGGAATTTTTATTCATAATTTGCAAATGGAGTTTGTGGATTATGGGATAGGAATTTAGAAATGGGAGCATTTGATATTTGATTCCATTCGTTGCAATCAAATTCAAAATGACAAATTTGAGATGTATTCATCATTGCCACTTCAGTGCTCAGGCTATGAGCAGCTTCGCTGATGGAAGGATTATGTCCCACAATCATCAGATGAGTAATGGAATCGTCAAAAGCATAAATAGAATTTATATAATCCTGATGATTCCCCGAATATAATGCTGGTTCAAAAACCAGAACATCTTTTGTTAGACCAAATTTACCCATCAAAAAATGAGCCGTTTGCATAGCTCTTGTTGCTGGACTGCAAAGAATCATTTCGGGAATGAGTTGTTCAGATTTTAAAAACTGGAAAAGATTTTCTGTTTTCTGAATGCCTCTTTGGTTTATTTCGCGTTCGAAATCAGTTGGATATTTAGAATCCCACGAAGATTTTGCATGGCGGACAAATGACAGTTTTTTCATTCAATAATAAATTACTATAATTATACAAACGTACGAAAAAAAAAAATATGCCAAATACTAAGCAAAACAAAAGAGACAATCTGCATTAACAAATTGTCTCTTTTGCAATTAAAAAACAAGCACTAATAAACTTTTACTTCTTTAATTCCCCAAATTGAAGCACTGCTGTTTGTACTGGTGTATTTAAAACCAATACGAACACCGTTTTGTCCAGCAAATTGAGTCAAATTAATATGACCAGATTCAATAAAAGTCATGCTGGTATTAATTGGATAATTTGGCACGGTTAATTGCACCCAATTGGCCGTTCCAATATTGGTTCCGTCATAATTAGTAGAAGCCCAAACGCTTAATTCCGTAGCTGGAATACCAAATCGAGCGGCATGTATAATTTCTAAATAAGGAGCCGTTGTGCTACTTAAATTTATGGAGGGAGTAATTAACCAATCTTCATTTTCAACATGAGAAGTTCCAACAAGTCCACTCATTTTCATATAAGAGTTTCCACCATCATATTCCCAAATCTGAGCACCACTAACACTAATGGCTTGATATCCCATAGTGGTCACCGGATTATTTGTAAAAACATGATTAACAATAGCGTCTGCAGGCGGTGTTATAGGAACAAAGCCAAAAACATCCGATGCTTGACGCAAAGTAAATTGATACGTTCCATTGTAAATACTTAAAATACCAATCACACTGCCTTTTCCTTCTGGAATTATATTATTTGAAAAATTTGAATATTTGCTATTCCGAATTACCAAAGTGCCACCGTTAATATTTAACGTGCGATTGCTTGCTTCTTCGCCTGGAGAGACATAAGGCATTCCAGCTTCTACAAATTGGACATTATCAAAACGAATCAAAGTAGAGATGTATTCAGGCACTATTTCATTGAAATGATTTAATTTTCGGGCCGCAGGAGGAATTCCTGGAAGACTGTCTTTAAACAAATGATTTTTGATTGCCAATTCGGGAAGTTGTCCCACGCCACCTTCATAAACTCCACCCAATTGAATCAATCCACGATAGTCGCCCATTACTAAATTCTGTAGTTTTACATAAATTTTTTGTCCTACTTTGAATTCATTATACAAACTTGTTTTATTCAATTTTAATTCAATTCCACCGCTGGCATCCTGAATCATAAGGGTTTTATAAATATTACCCGATTCGTCATTTCCAATAACAACACCACCAATATATAAATTATCGATTGTCGTAATGGTGTCCAATTGTCCTGCCAT
The DNA here is from genome assembly GCA_028683685.1 of Bacteroidales bacterium. Taxonomy (GTDB): domain Bacteria; phylum Bacteroidota; class Bacteroidia; order Bacteroidales; family WCHB1-69; genus JAQUGA01. The sequence goes on along the minus strand of JAQUHH010000017.1, from coordinate 13,099 downwards.
CGTATGTCCAGCTTTTAAATCCATAATGCTGATTATTTGAGCGCCAGCAGGCAATTCAAACACAGGAATATTGAATGGAGGATTGTCAAAGTCATCTTTAACACAAGAAGTTGATATCATTGATAATCCAATTATCAAAAACATCCATGATTTCATTTTATTTATTGTTTTCATATATCTGATTTTTTTGTACTTAACTAATTAAAAACGAACGGCAAGCATTAAGAAATAAGTTCTTCCAAAGCCGTAATAATACTTAGGTGGAAATTTATCCACATTTTTTTCTTCAAAATCAAAACGATTTTGCTCATATCCTGTTGTAATCAATTTCGTATTATCCAATATATTATTGACATTAAGATTTAAATTAAGATAATACGTATTTTCTCCTTTGGATATTTTCCATGATTTTCCAATTGAAAAATCAAGGGTAAATTGAGGATCGGCTTTTGTTTGATTTAATATATCAGGGATTCTTACATCATCCTCTCCCATATTTTCTATCGCTGTTTCGGTGCGACGTTCAGGATTAAAATCAATCCAGATATCATCAAAATAATTCGCATTCAAATTAATAAAAAGATATTTTGGATGTTGGTATTTTAAACCTAAAGAATATGCTTTTTGAGGGGTTCCTGTCACATAAAAGTTTTTAATATAAATGGTAGAAGTGTCATTGGGAATAGAACCATTATCTGCCGACACAATCGCCTCAGGACGAGATGTGTAACGACAGTTTGCATAAGAAACAGCAGCCAAAGCAGAAAATGAATTGTTTAATTTTACATCCACTGCAGCTTCAATTCCTTGATGCACTTTTTCGACATTGGTCATCATGTGATTGACAAACGTGCGAAGGCCATCATGATAAAAACTATTTACTTCGCTATCATTGGTAATTTGTGTGTGAAAAACCGTAAAACGACCTTTAAGTCCGGGATAGCGAACATCATAGTTTAGGTCAGCGGTATATATTTGACGGGGTTCAAAAGATGGAATAATCTCATCTCTGGTTCTGGCCGAAACAAAGGTATTACGAAAAGTGGGTACCAACGACATGTGAGCAATGTTGGTAGAAAGGTAGTGACGACCTGTTATTTTGTATGTAAAACCAGCTTTCAAAACATAATCAATATTGGAATGAACATCTGATTTTCCAAAAGAGCTTTCAGGGAAACGACCGTTCATCATCTTTCCTTCTCTCCAATATTGGACATTGGCAATTTCGAGTCCACCATAAAAATCATATCGTGCATACGAAAATTCAGTTAATCCCCATATTTTAGCACGATTTACTGCGGCAATGTAATCATACCCAAATACATCCCCCTCATGAATGACTCTGTTGGGATTATTTAAGTCGTTTTGAAGAGCAAGAGAATCGCCACTAAAATCGCGTTCTGCAAATTGATCTACGTCAACCCAATGCGTTCCACCCATTAAATCATGCAATACTTTATAATTTCTTCCTCTGTACATACCCCCTTCAACCCCAGCACTTAAATGAAAATTATTGTTGATTTGTTTGTTTAAAATAGAAGCAAAAGAATAATTACGTTGGTCTACTTTTCGGTTTTCAATAACATATCTGGACTGACCTCCAACAGAAGCACTCAAGTAATTAATCTGATATAAATTATCCCAATTAATTTGAGTTCTGTTTGGATCGTTTGCCCATTCTTGAGCATATGCATCGGCCACTGCTGGATTGTCTTTGTGATAACTGGGTAAATAGCGATAATAATCCGGTCTTGGATCCGCCGAATTATACCAATTTAAAGCCGTTGTTCCATAGGTTCCGAAAACATATCCAAGGGTAGTGGTTAGTTTTGTATTTTTATCAATGTCGAAGTAATGGGTAAATAAAACGACAGGTTCGTGTGCTTCCCTCACTTTTGAATTTCGGACTTCTCCATTTTGATATCCCCACGACGGATTATAATAATTCGATCCTACTAAATCATAACTTTCTTGAACCGAAGCCGATTGCATACCACGGTGAGTGGGTGCTCCAAAAGCAGTAAGGGAAATGCTATGTTTATCGTTAATCTTTTTTTCGGCTCCAACAAAATACGCCCATGCATCATAAAAAACGCCATCAACGTAACTATTGGTTCCAATTCTTTTAGAACCCGAAACCGTAAATGCCCATCCATTTTCCATTAAACCCGTATTCGAAGTTATCATCATGCGATGGTTGTACGTACGATTGGAATAAGCATAAGAAATTTTGGTTTGTTCTCTTTGATTTGATGGACGAATGTCAAAATTTGTAACACCGCCTAAATTTCCAATTCCATATCGTGCTGGATTCAAGCCAAAGGTGCTCTCACGGTATCTTGTAGCATCGTTTAAGCCACCCCAAAGGGAATAGGAAGCGCGACCGTTTTCGGCATTGTTCATCGTCAAGCCAGCAAATGCAACTTGCGAATACTCATTGTCGTAACCACGCATTCTAAAATAAGCGGCACTAAAATTATAACTCGATACGGAAACAAAAACATCGCGAGAAGAAGTTAATAAGCTTCCAACACTTTGCGAACGCGAGCTTTCGTCTAGGTCGACCAGTGACATACTTGCTTCAGCACCACGCATCATTGGATCATCCGCTGAACGTTTGAGCGTTACTTCGCCAATATCCTTGGAATCGCCGTCTAACAAGACATCAACCATCAGTCGTTGAAAACCATCGGCATAAAAATAAATTTCAATTTTGCCTATGGCAACGGCTTGAAATTCAAAAAAACCTTCTGAGTTGGTCATCGTATTATTGCTACCAATCACCACCTCCACGCCAGGTAAGGGGCTACTTGATTCACCTTTTACAATGCCTTTTATGCTGCCTGTTTGCGAAAAACCAAGCATAATGAACATCATCATAAAGATAAAACTGAAAATTTTCTTCATATATCAAAAAATTAGTTTCAAATTGAACTACAAATGTATTGATAAATAATCAATCAACAGCATTTTAACTTGTATTTTAACCATATATTTTAATAGTACATACACATATGCAAATTTATTACCCTGATTTTAATACATATAACTCCCAGCATTTGTTTTTTTTATTTTAATAATCTTGTTCGATGAGCCAAAATTTAAATATTCGATGCTGGAAAACAGAATTATTTTTGATGAAACTAAACGCTTGTTTTCCCTCGAAAAAATAAAGAGTTTTTATTCTAATAAAAAAATGTATTTTTGCAATATGGAAACAATACGACAACAAAAAGTAGCAGCACTGATTCTCAAAGAGATGACAGCGATATTTCAAAAAGAGGGCTATACAATGATTGGTGGCTCAATGCTTACAATTACCAATGTTAGAGTCCCAAAAGATCTTTCTATTGCCCGAATTAACATCAGTATTTTTGGTTCAGCCGACAAAAAAGAGATTATATCTATCCTAAAAGCCAAAACAAAAGAAATTCGTTTTTTGCTGGGAAATGCTGTTAAAAACCAATTAAGAATCGTTCCTACACTGGAGTTCTACAGCGATGAGTCTCTGGACCATTTGGATAGAATTAATCAACTTTTAAAAGAATAAAAATGCAATACGATCCCATCAAACGTTCGCTCGGAACGGTTTTTAACAAGAACCCTTTTTTGCGTAAGATCTTTTATAACTTATTAGACATCTTACTGTTGCGTGCTTGGCATATCAAAAAAGAGAGTCGTCAGTATTTGAAAAATTGCAAAGGGGAACTCTCTATTTTAGACGCCGGAAGCGGTTTTGGACAGTACGATTTTTTCCTTTCTAAACTATGCCCAAAAGCAGAAATTTTGGGTATTGACGTAAAAGAAGAACAAATTGAAGATTGCAATCAGTTTTTTAAACAAATAAACCGCCCAAATGTCCAATTTGAAGTTGGAGATTTAACAAAGTATGTTTCTGAAAATAGCTACCATTTTATTCTGAGCGTAGACGTAATGGAACATATCGAAGAGGATCGAAAAGTTTTCGAAAACTTCCATGCTTCCTTAAAAGAAAACGGAATGCTCTTAATATCAACTCCTTCCGACCAAGGCGGCTCGGATGTTCACGACCATGAAGGCGAATCATTTATTGACGAACATGTGCGCGACGGATACAGCATTACCGATATTACCGAAAAACTGACCACCGCCGGATTCTCTAAAGTAGAAGCACATTATTCATACGGAACTCCCGGTTCCATATCCTGGAAGTTTTCGATGAAATATCCGATTCAAATGCTGAATATTAGCAAAATATTTTTTGTAATTCTCCCTTTTTGGTATCTTATTTTTTATCCTTGGTGCTTGATTTTAAACTATATGGACGTTCATCAAAAACACAAATCAGGAACTGGATTAATTGTGAAAGCATATAAATAAATATTAATTTTGAATACTGCACTTTTCATAGCCAAACGATATCTGATCTCCAAAAAATCGCATAATATCATCAATATTATTTCGGCGATTTCATTTTTTGGAATTTTGTTTAGTGCCATGTCACTTATTATTGTTTTGTCCGTTTTTAATGGCTTTGAAAAACTAATTGTCGGATATTTTAATTCGTTTAATTCCGATTTTCAAATTTCCGCTTCCCATGGAAAAGTATTTGATGAAACCACCTTCCCTTTTGATAAAATAAACGAAATTAATGGAATCAGCTCATCCTCGAAAGTCTTGGAAGACATTGCAATGGTAAGCTATGACGAAAAGCAGTTTTTGGCAAAACTAAAAGGCGTAGACTCCAATTACGGCATAAACAATCGTTTCGATACCTTAATTATTGATGGTCAATTTCTTTTGCAAAAAGGAGAAATTAACTACATGTCGATGGGTGCCGGAGTGGCGTATCATTTAGGAGTCAATCTGGCTGAATATAAAAGCATAAAAACCTATTATCCCAAACGAACCTCAGCAAGTTTGACAAACCCCATGAACGCATTTAACACCAATGTTATCATCCCCTCCGGTGTTTTTTCTGTGCAAACGGATTACGATGCCGAATACGTGCTGGTTCCTCTGCAATATGCTCAAGAATTGATGAATTATCCCAATGAAATCAGTGCAGTAGAAGTTTTTACTCTGCCAAAATCAAATTCAAAAAAAATTCAAAAAAACTTACAAAATCTATTGGGAGAAAAATTTGTAATCAAAAACAAATTCCAGCAAGAGGAGATGCTTTTTAAAGTAATGCAATCCGAAAAAATTGCTATTTATGCCATTTTGACTTTTATTTTAATATTGGCCATGTTTAATATTGTTGGCACTTTAGCCATGCTGATTTTAGACAAAAAAGAAGACATTCAAATATTGTTTCATATGGGAGCCACCAAATCTACCATAAAATCAATTTTTATGTGGGAAGGCTTTTTATTAAATTTTTCGGGAGGGCTTATTGGCTTGTCAATTGGAGCTTTTTTATGCTGGATTCAACAATTTTATGGCATCATTAAAATTGGTTCCGAAAACGCTGCATACATCATGAATGTGTATCCAGTTCATATGGAAACATCTGATTTTTTAATTGTTTTATGCACGGTCATTATTCTAGGAGTATTGTCCACCATTATTCCTGTTAACAAACTAGCAAAACGATTGTATCTCAATTCTGATAAGAGCCAATCATAGGATTTTTTTTAGATTTTTGAAAACAAAACAGAGATTTGAAAAAAAGAATCAAATGCATCTGGATCATATTAAACTTACAATATTAAAAATCCAGTTTGCTTAATATGTCAAAACTTTCAATTTACATCTTCGAAAAAGCAACGCAGTTTTTAACCAAATCCTGAATTGATGCCCCAATGTAATAGACCGTTTTAGGGTCGATAATTAAAAATCTGTCGTGTGATTTGGTAAATATTTTCACATCAACTGCTGGATATTGTTGATTGTGTTTTATTATATCAAGTTCCAATTGCTTTGATATTAATTTAGTGAAAATTGTGGCACTAACCCCTTTTTGTCTTTTTGTCAGCAAGGTTAAAACGCTTTCGTCAATGTAATTATCAATAAGTAAAATTGATTTTTTGGCTGTTTTAATAATATCACAAACCAGAACATACGCATCAAAAACTTGTCCTTCATAAAAGATGCCTTCGTTGGGAAGGCAAACTTGTTGTTATCTGAAAATCAATATTATCTAATCTTTTCTCAATTTTACTTATATCTTTTTCGAGGCGATTTATACGCTGATCAACAACATAGCCTTGTAATAAATATTCTTTCAGAATCTTATTTACCCATATCCTAAACTGTGTTCCACGCTGAGATTTAACACGATAGCCTACAGATATAATTACATCGAGATTGTAAAATTTTGTTTTATAATTTTTTCCATCGCTGGCAGTTAGTAAGGAATCCTTACTAACTGAATTTTTATCCAATTCCTTTTCTTTGAAAAGATTCGATATATGAAGGGTAATGTTATTTCTGCTTGTTTGAAACAATTCCGCCATTTGAGCTTGAGTAAGCCATACCGTTTCGTCTTCAATCCTAACTTCAAGGCGAGCCGAAGCGACCTCATCCTGATAAATAATTATTTCATCTTTCATTCAGATATTATTTACAATACAAAATATATAACATCTGCTTTAGGTTTTTAGTTCAAGGGAATTATATTAAATGATTTCTTTCCGATTCTGAGGAAGGACAGTGAACGTGTGAAATGCTACGCATAGTGACCAGGTAACCAAGTGTTGAGAAAAGTGACCGGGTAACCGAGTGACCAAGTGACCGGGCGCTTACGCCTGAGTAAAACCTCAAATAGAACACGGATGACGCGGGTTGAGCGGATGAACACGGATTTTTCGATGTTGGCTCACGCATATATAATTGCTGACGCCAGATTAGACTATCATTTTTTATAAATATTTCTCAACGCTAAAATATCAAAAAAAGACTAAAACCACTAAATTTCATAATCCCTCCTCCGAAAGCATTGTGAGTGTGAGATTTGAGTTTCCTATAAAAATAAGTTTTTTCAGGTGAACGGGTGGACGAATAGCCAAGTGACCGGGCGCTTACGCCTGAGTAAAAAGCCAAATTTCCTGATTTTTTGACGTTGATATTTCACTATGCGGGAACAAGATGGTATCCTCTCTGCGGTCGGATAAATTTGTATAATGATAAAAAACAGCACCAAAAATACATTTAACTTTTGGTTAAACTTTGAATATTTATAACAAATTGAAATACAGCTTATTACATGGGTTTGTAAAATTAACCGTTAATAACGGATAAATTTGCAAGTGATTATTATTGGTTTTTGACAAATTAAGAGCATCTTCAAACACATTATTTGTGTTTTGCTTTTTCTGGCGGAATGTAGTATAAGCCGTCGAGATTGGGAGTTTTATACCAATTGTAATTTAAGTCCAAGTTAACTATCCAAATATGATTTAGAATAACGCAATGCATTGTTGCAGGACCTTTAACAATTTCTACAATTTTATTATCAACGAGAGTTTTGCAACAATCCGTTGCAAAATGGGAGATGAGAAATAATTTATAAACATGATCTTTTATAATCTTTGCACCTTGTATTTTTGCAGTATCATTTGAAAAAGATATAATTCGCATATTAGATGAGATTATTAATGAATCAGCATTGTAGCAAATAAAATCAATCAAAAAAACGGGTTTTCTTATTAGTCTATTCTTTTTTAAAACATAATTATCGTTCTTTTTAGTAATTTGAATAATCTTACACAAAACAAATGAGCTATCAATTGATATTGGAATTTTTCTATTTTCATCTCTCTCTCTTAAATAATTTGAATTAAAAACATTTGTCCAAATATCTCCTGTTTTATTCATTTTGGATTTATTATTCTCTTTTAGAGCATCTATTACCTGTTGTTTTGGCGATATTTTTTTTCCATTCCACAAAGTCGTTTCAACAATCCCATATCTTACTTTTCCCTGAGCAAACAAAGTAGTAATAATAAAACAAAACAATATCATTAGTTGCACTTTTTTCATATCAACGAGTCCTATAATATCCATCAAAGGTATGCCTTGTTTGAATTGATATCTGATGAGGTATTATTATTCCACCAACTTTTTTCAAATTAAAATCTACACATTCATCTCGTCTAATTCTTTGCCCTCTATTGCCCAGAGCAACATTATTTGCCTTATTATGGGCTCTATCATAAGTAGATCCAACTATTCCTTGACGAGGAGAAGAACCTTCATTTTGAGCAATTTTCCCACCATAATAACTTTCCGCTAATTCGTGAAGCATCGTAGTTCCAGCAACATTATCACCAACAGAATTGTCAAATTCAGATAACATGCTAGGAACAACCTTTTGAAAAGCATTTACTTTCCCATTTTCCACTTCATTGCCTCCATATCCTCCGCCGCTTTCAGTTGGCAGTGTAGCTCCATCTTGCCATGTAAAAGAGTTTTCTTTTTTTGCTTCAATATTTACTTTAACATTCTGGTCTTTCGAAGCTCTTTTTATCATTCTATCTGCTTTTGTCCATGCAATTCCTTTAGCCTCAACCTTGCCTTCTGAATTTATCGATAATTTCAAATTTGATTTGTTTTGTAATTGACTAAAAGTCTCTCCTGCAGCATCTCCTGTTATCCATATCTCTCTCCCATCCGGATCCACCAACATCACTGGATTGTTCCCACAATACGCAAAAGGCGATAAGCTCGGATTGTCCAACTTTTGCTTACTTAATTCAATATTTCTTAATGAGCGCATACAGCTTCTCCATCTTTAATTAATTTATTATTCTCAACAATGTAACTATATCTAGAACGACTATCATCAATGTACGATTCTGTTTTAATATACAAGAAAATAGAGTTCTTTACTCTTACTGAATCCATTGTTTCATGAAATAAATTTGTGTATTTTTTGCAATTATTTAAACAGAAAAACACAAATCCTTTATATTTAAAAAAACCATGAAAGTTTTCATCTGGGTTTTCGAAACTGTCAGAAAAATCAATTAAATAGTAATTTATTGAGTGAATAAATAACATCGTATCGTCTCCCAATTTTTGTGCTCTTATACCAAAGCATGTTATGTCTTTTTGGTAATATTTACAACTCAATTCATTGTTTACCAATATGTCAAAAATATTAGAAAGACTGGTATCAAATGTTAATAATGGAATTTTTTTTTCATACAAAGTGTCTTTATTTATTAATAAAATATTCATTATACTATCTTTCGAGTTACTTTTATTATTACAACCAAAGACAATAAAAGTAAAAATAATTAAGAAATAATTTTTTATTTTCATGTTATTATTTTTTTTGGATTACCGTAGCAGGTTTTAATATTGGTCCCAAATTGTTATAGTATTGATATTCATTTGGTTTGCTCTTTGTATTTATTCTGAAATTTGTATTTGAATTAACTTTTTCTATTGATTCAATAAAAAACTTATCTCCATTTTTATCATTTTTCCCAAAACCTGAAGGCATTGCATAATCATTTGGATGATTATGATCAAAGTTTAAGAGCGAACCTAAACCACCATTTTTTGTAAGATAATTTTTTATGTCAGGACTAGAATAATCAGCACCTGCATCATGTGAAGTTCCAATAATATTAATTTCATTATCACCTTGCTTTATATCAAATCTTGCAAATTCAACATTTGTATTTTCCGTGAAAAATTGATGTAATTTTTCACCGTCATTACTATTGTTAACTGCATAAATATCAATGTTTTTATTCTCTTTTCCGTACTTTTTGTTGTAGTTTACTCTACCAAGTACCGTTCCTTTTTCAAATCCAACAGACTTTCCATCAATTCTTTTGCCTTTGTCATCAACAATATGAAACGCATCCTTTTTATCATTTTGTATTCTATTTACTACATTTCCGCCAACATTCACCTCCCACTCATCCATTCCATCTGGATCAATTACATTTACCAAACGACCACTGCAATACATGTAATTGCTTTGATGCGGATATTTATCACTCATCGGATCCACGCTTAGCCAAATCCCAATCTCGGGGGTGTAGTAGCGAGCTCCGTAATAATAAAGCCCGGTTTCGGCATCAAGTTCAGCACTTCGTGCGGTATGTTCGTCAAAAGCTTTATTAAAGCTTTCTCCTCCATAATCGTTAAACTTATAAGGCGTACTCCAGTTATCACGTTGCTCTGAAAACTGCTCGCCGGAGGGTGGCAGATTGAACTTGTCGAAATGCATGTACTCGATGTTCAGTCTGGCATCTTTGGTATGTAAAATTGTTAATGTCAAATTATTATTTATTTTGATTAAACAAATGTAAGAAAATTAATTATAAAATAAACTTAAAACATTTTATTATCATCTTGAAGTCAATCAGATAAATTTGACAGTAATAGATTGTTTTTTTAACAAATATAATTGTCAGATAATGAGTTGCATACAGGCTATAATATTGCTATCAATTTCAGTTGGCTGAAGCCAACTGAATGAAAAAGATTTTCACGGATAAGGGAAACGAAAATTTCAGAAATTATGCTTGCAAATTGTATTTTGTCTGTCTGAAGAAAAGCGCTTAGAGATGTTATTGAAAAAAATTCTTCAATAAGTTTTTTTCATATAAGACTTAACGTGTTTTTAACAAGGATAGATTTTTGACTTGTTGGAGATATTTTCGAACATCTTGTCTTAAAATATTTTCAGCAATTATTTTTGTAACGGTAACTTTTTTCGGATCACTCTTGGATTCATACCAATAACATGTTTGTTTTAGCAAAAAAACATTTGATGGCAATTGTCCAATTCTGATAATATTTGTTTTCCCATTTACTCCTTTTTCAATTTGCATGAATCCTTCTTTTGTCTCTGAAGACATAAAATGCCTATCCGATTTACTAACAGGAACCATATGAGAGCCCTCATAAACAAATCCAAACCAAGGTTCTTTAAGAAAGGAAACCGTTAAAACCAAGCGTGTTGAGTCATCTAATCTTATCAACTCTCCCACTTTTATAAAGGCATCAGAATAGCCTGCTTTTTCTAATTCATCAAGAATAATGGGCACTGCTTCATTAATCCGAAGCCAATCTTGGCAAGTCACTGTATTAGCATAATCGTAATAATTACTTGTATCTATTGAAATATTTTTAGCCTTTTGTCCGAAAGAAAGTAGTAATAATAAAATAAGGATAACAGTTATAAAGTATCTCATAAAAATATATTTATTTAAACAAATCAACATATCCAATTGGTTATTAAAATTAAGCAGAGAAATGAATCCTTACTTTTAAATTAATAGCAAATTTAAAAAAAAATCGGTTGTAATGATTATATAAGAGTTTATTTTCTGCACACTATAATCAATTTAGGATAAAGTCAATAGCAAGTAAAAATAACACATCTTCTTTACAGTCATATTGTGCTTCCTTCAACTCTACACTCAATTGCATAATTGCTTTAATAACGGACTCAGTACACCCATCCTCTAAATGTTGTAGTACATAAACGTCTTCAATATCACAATTTTTTCGCATTACATAGGCAATTTTAACTTGTCCCTGTGTGCCATATTCTCTTGCTAGTGCTGGATATACTACATCCAAAGAAAGGAGCTTTGCATCTTTGTCCGATTTCAATAATAATTCTTTGAGACTAGTTGTTTCAATAACCCTCAAATCTCCATATTTTGTAGAAATCTCTACAAAATATGCTTTATCTTTCAATAATTTGATATCTGATTTCAAAGCTTTTATTTTATCATCCTTAAATCTTGATTTTAGTTTTTTAAATGGAATTTCTGAATCAGAAAGGAGAATAGTTTGATAATCTTTATTCCGAATCCATAAAATGTCATAAATACTATCCATGTTAATAACAATGGATAAATCAATGATTTTATTTAAGTCAGGCGGAGTGATTTCTTTTGCCTCGACTTCTATTCCATTAAAACTAGATATTAAATAGAACTTTTCCGAAAGCACTGTTCTGCAAATCACTAGGTCTTTTGGCGAAGATTTATGTTGATCTAATGCATAAACAAGACCCTCGATTATTTTTGATTGAATGCTTTCATTTTTGTTTTGCTGTGCCCACATTTTTTGAGGGAGAATTAGACATACAATGATTGTTAAAACAAAATGTTTCATGATTTTTTAGATTTAAGTATAAACGAAACTAGTCACCTGATTTATTACACAATTGATTAATATTGAATCCCAAAGTCAAACTATAATATCTGGCATTTATAACTATTCTATCTGATTTATAACTCTTTGTAACTACTGGATTATATTCCAAATCAAGAAAAAATAAATCCTTTTGAATGTATCCAATTCTGGGTCTAAATGAGACAAAACTGTTTACTTATTTTTTTCAAAAATATAACATTTTTTAATACAGCTCAAACTTTTATAAATAAAAACCAAAAAGACTATTTAACAACTCAGAAAAGGGGCTTAACGGATCTGAATCTTTTTTAAAAAATGATTCCCAATTCTAATTCCTTTATTCATTTTCCTCATCATCATCAATAATCAATGTTGGGTCGGATAATTCGGGTAAAATATCTTTGGTTTCAGCTTCGCTCAAAGCTTCAACGCTTTTTAGTTTTCGTTGAATGGCACGTGTTCTTTTGCCCATTACATCATCCAACTGATTCAATCCTGTTTGAATATTTTTTTGAGCTTTGTCCATCATTCCTTCAAAATTTTCAAACTCTTTTTTCACCGCTCCTAGTACTTGCCATACTTCACTGCTTCGTTTCTGAATTGCCAAAGTTTTAAAACCCATTTGCAAACTATTCAAAATGGCAGCCAATGTAGTAGGTCCCGTTACAATAATCTTATAATTTCTTTGCAAATCTTCTAATAAAGCTGCCTTTCTGACAACTTCGGCATAAATTCCTTCAAATGGCAAAAACATAATACCAAAATCAGTCGTATTAGGTGGATCAATATACTTTTCGCTGATGTCTTTAGCCATTTTCTTAATCGTATTATCCAAATTTTTCTGAGCTATCAATATTTTTGATGGCTCGCCTTCATCATACGCTTCTTGCAGTTGTTCATAAATATCTTTGGGAAATTTGGCATCAATAGGTAGCCAAACATTTTTACCAGAATCATCTTTTCCGGGTAATTTCACCGCAAATTCTACTAAATCGGAACTGTTCAA
>JAQUHH010000249.1 GCA_028683685.1 Bacteroidales bacterium | reverse complement strand
TGTTGGTTCGGTGACAATTATAGCATGGTCTACACCTGTAATACTCGATATTACGGCACACCCAATTCCTGGAGGACCATCAATGATAATGTCTTCCAATTTATTTTCTTTGGCTACATTTTTGGCTTTTTCACGAACCATATTAACTAATTTCCCAGAATTCTCCTCGCCTGGTGCCAAGCGTCCGTATACCATTTTTCCATTGCGAAAAGTTCCAGAATACATCCTACTTTTGTCATTTTGATGCATGACAATCGCTTTTTCTGGACAAATATTGGCACACAATCTACAACCATCACAATTGGTTTCATTTACATCCACTTTGTGGTCTTTATCAAAGGAAAGCGCATCAAATCGACAATAGGAAATACAAAGTCCACATCTGGAGCATTTTTCGTGATCTATGACCGCTGATTCCCCGGCTATATATACGGCTTCATCTTCATGAGTAGGTTCAAATATCAGGTACAAATTGGCGGCATCCACATCACAATCGGCTAAGAGCACTTTCTCTTTTAAGGTAGCTAGAGCCGCACTTACAAAGCTTTTTCCAGTTCCACCTTTACCGCTAATTACTGCTATTTCCATAATCTGAGATAATTTTTTCAAACATATTTTTTAATTCAATTTTAAATTCAGGACGATGCTCTGCCAGCAACTGTCCAGTAGAGTAGATTAAGGCAATCTCTTTTTCAAAAGGAATTTCCATCAAAAGGCTAATTTTCTCTTCTTCAAGATATTTATAAATATCACGATCGCCCAATCCAGCACGGTTGATAATAACCCCATATTTTTTATCCATGGTTTTAAGAGTTTCAACTGATTGTTTTAAATCGCTAAGGCCAAACGGAGTTGGTTCTGTAATCAGCACCACAAAATCGGCGGCAGCTACCGTGTGAATAAACGGACAAGAAGTACCCGGAGGAGCATCAAGAATCACGAAATCATATTTTTCAGTTGCTTTAATGCCTGCTTTTATCACCTTTACGGGGGAATAAACGCCTACTTTTACGCGGGTTTCAATCAAATCTCCCACCTGTTTTGCAACATATTTATTTACATTTCCTAAAACAACGTCTTTTTCTGTAATTGCTCCAAATTCACAGGCTACTGTACACGCTCCACAGCCATGACACAAATCTTCAATTACTTTAATGACCTTGGATGGAGGAATGATAAAAATGGCGTTGTAGGCACAATAATCATGGCATTTGCCGCAATAAGTGCACAAACTTTCATCAATAACAGGCACTTTTTGCTTCACCACGTCTTCGTTGATAAGCTGTGTTTCAAAAAAACCAACATCATTTGGTTCTTCTGCATCACAATCGAGCAAACATAATGATTTATAATCTTGGCTTAAGGTGTAAAATAAATTTGTCGAAATCAGTGTTTTCCCTGTCCCACCTTTGCCACTGGCTATTGCAATTTTCATATAAAAATAATTTAAAAATAAAAAATCAAGTATTTCTGGTTCTATTAACGACTGCAAAATCGCCCTTTTTAACATGAATTAATTCGGCAATCATATCGCATTTCACCATAAGTAAAAAATAAATTCTGGGGTCATTTAATGTTAATAATCCTTCTAAATTCCCCTGTCCTTTAGAAATAATTAAATCAGCATTCTCAAAGACTTTAATAAATTCCTTTGAAGACTTTCTAAGCACTGTTGAAGGAGCGTCGTATCCATTTGAAATTACCTTTGCCACTTCGTGCATTTTCACCTCTTCGGCATCTTTCATCAGAACATCATTTAAGATTGGACCACTTTTCACCGCAAATGTGACATTTTTAGCTTGCATCACTTCAATAAATAATTTATCAAACGCAATTTCACCTGCATTATCGCCTAAATAAAGTACATTATCCGCTTTCAAAATCGCTTATTTGAGTTGTTGGGAGTGATTTATAGCAAAAGATTCCACCATGACTTTTTCGATGGTTTTATAAACATCAAATTCATGATTTGCACCATAATCAATAATGTTTCCAGCAATTGCCAAGCGAAGCGCCATATCAAACGGATTTTTGGAAACCAAAAGTTTTGGTTTCCATTCGTCCGTTAATTTCATTGCTAAATCATTAAAAATTCTTTTTTCTAATTCAAAAGGATCTTTAATACCTGCTATTTCGCAAAATCGTTGATTTAAATCTCTTTGAATTTCGGGACTCGAAAGAGAATGCATCCGAATCATCACCTCTTTAAAAAAAGCATCGAATATCATTCTTTGATTTTCATCAAGCTGAAATTTATCAGAAAGTCGGTGATACGATTTTTTAAAACATTTTTTGCTTCGTTCGTCTAGTTTTGTTTTATTATTAATGTTGGCAGTTTCCATGATCATGATCGTCGTGATTGCAATAATTTGCATTCAATACGAGTTTGTTATCCAAGAAATCCTGAACCAACTCGCGAGCTGGTTTTATAGGAGCACCAACAAATGCATTTATTCTTTGCTCGTTAAATAAGGTAATTGCTTTTTGTCCCATACCCCCAGCTATTACGTCTGTAGTGCCAAACTGTGCGACCCAACGTGGGTATAAACCAGGAACATGTTCTGGGGGAGTTTCTTCAATAATATTTACAATTTTATTGTCGATAACTTCAACAATAGCAAATACTTCGCAGTGACCAAAATGTGAACACAAAAGGCCATTTTCCATTGGAATTGCAATTTTTTTATTCATAGATTCATTTTTATTATTAATAATTATTTTGTTGATATTTGGTAATTAACAAGTTAAAGAATAAAAAAGGAAATTGAATTTTCTCAATATCCTATACATAAAAATAAAGTCTCTGATTTTTGTTTGTTATTTTGCATCAAATCAGAAACTTTATTGCATCAAATCAACAAAAATCAATGTTGATTCTCTGCCATGAAATCCTATCTTCCGCCCCCTCTGAAACGATTTTGTAGTCCAAGTCCACTGTTTCTACCGCGACCAAAGCCACGTCCAAAACCGCGGCCTAAACCACGTCCATTTCCTTGACGACCTCTTCCAAAAAATTCGGAATTTTCAGATTCATTTTGGGAACATTTTCCCATTTTTCTACCAGTCATAGTACCTTCGCCCATGGGTCCAGTTTGATCAAAATTTGGCATTTTTCCTCCTTGTTTTTATTAATTAAGCATTTGTATTATTTCTTCAATTGTTTTTTGATCTTTCACGACAATCATTTGAACTTTTAAACTATCGAAAAGAGGTTTGATTTTCATTCCAAACTCTCCAGATACAACTTTCGAGATATCTCGAGAAGCCACCAATTGAACGGATGCTGGACCCGCACCTTCAGTAGCATCGAGATTTGGATTAGGAATAAATTCGATGGCTTTGGTTTCGATATCGTAAATGACAAAATAAGCACAACGCCCAAATCTTGGGTCGACTGTCGATTGCAAATTATTGCCTGTTGAAGTAATGGCTACTTTCATAATATTATTTTATTTGGTTTAACATTTATTTCTTTTTCTATACATTTTATTTCCACATTCTGGACACTTTTCAGTGCTGCAAGGTCTTCCTTTTTGATGTTTTTGTTCAAAATTACAAACAGAACAAACACAAACAGAACTACAACCAGCAAGGTCTTCACTATCATCGGAATAATTATAAACATCAGAGCTACTGCATAAAGGACATTTTTCCACTTTTTCTGTTTTGTTGGGATTACTAAAATCGCATTTGCAATAACTGCAATGATGCCAATCACTGTCAAAATAAACTTTTCCACCTTCTATAGATATAGGTAAACCTTCTATAAAAGCTTTGGCAATTTTTTGACGTGCCGAAGCAAAAATTCGAGTGAAAGTCGGACGTGACACACCCATAACAACAGAAGCTTCGTGATGGTTAACCATATCATAATCGCATAAACGAACCGCTTCATATTCTTC
>JAQUHH010000248.1 GCA_028683685.1 Bacteroidales bacterium | reverse complement strand
GTATCCAAAACCATGATTGATTAAAATGGCGTTGCCATATCCCGACATCCTGCTTGATTTTGCAATGGTTCCATCGCCTGAAGCATAAACTGGAGTTCCTCGAGGTGCGGTAATGTCAATTCCACTGTGAAAACGTTTTACTTTTAAGATGGGATGATAACGGGGACCAAAACCAGATATGATTTTCTTTTTACCATCTCTAATAGGGATAATTGCTGGAATAGAAGCCAACATTTCGGATTTACGTTTGGTAAGTTCAACAACTTCATCAAAAGATTTTGATTGAACATAAAGCTGACTTGAGGTTTTATCCAATTTTTGATTTATTTCAATTAATAAATCTGAATAACGCATGCCTTTCAGGTCATTGTAATAATCTGTTCCACCAATTCCTGCCAAACGAACCGCAGATGGAATGGGCTCTGCTTCGAAAATGACACGATACACTTGGTCGTCTCGATCTTGAATCTCTTTTAAAACCCCTTGAATTTTGTTTAAGCGGTTGTTTATGATATTTAGTTGGAATTCGTATTGAGAAATCTCCCTTCCCATTTTTTTCTCTTTCGGAGAACTGAAAAAATTATATGCAATAAGCATTACAACGGTTGAAAAAGCGATACCGCTTGCAATATATCCTAATATTTTGATGATTAAATCTTTAATCGTTGATTCTCGTTTTTCAAAACTCAACGATTTTGGATTAAAATGATATTTTGTTTTCCCCATTTTGAATCTAAAAAATTATTCTTTAATTTCTATAACATTGACAAAGATACTATTTCTGAATAAAACAAGTGTGATTTTTTTGGGAAAAAATGTTAAAATGATGGGCAAGTGTTTGTAAGTCAGGATTTTGCTTTTATTCTTTTTAGAGAAGATAGAATGTGACTGTTTTTTCTATTTTAGGACTTCATTTGTTTAAATACATTCCATAAATTATCGTTTGGAACAGGAGCAGTGACTGTGATTTTTTCTTTGGAAACAGGATGAATAAAAGAGATTTTTCGAGCATGTAAGCTAATGGAAGCATCTGGATTTGAGCGTGGTGCGCCATATTTTAAATCTCCTTTAATGGTGCATCCTACTTTTGCAAGTTGCACTCTAATTTGATGATGTCTACCTGTTTCTAAGTTTACTTCTAAGAGATGATATTTATCGGACGATGCCAAATGTGTGTAATTTAAAACGGCTTTCAAATATCCTTCTTTTTCTTCATCTTGAGCAAATGATTTGTTGTTTGCTTCATTTTTTTTAAGATAGTGAACAAGTTTGCCTTTTGTTTCGTTGGGAGGATTTATGCAAATTGCCCAATATGTTTTATGAATGCTATGGTCTCGCAACATTTCATTGA
Source organism: Bacteroidales bacterium (assembly GCA_028683685.1). Classification (GTDB taxonomy): domain Bacteria; phylum Bacteroidota; class Bacteroidia; order Bacteroidales; family WCHB1-69; genus JAQUGA01. The sequence continues at coordinate 2,569 of JAQUHH010000248.1, read as the reverse complement.
TTCTACTGAGAGCTTTGGATGTTTTTGCAAAAATCATGGCACCGCTTACGGGTCGATCCAAACGATGTGCAACGCCCACAAATACATTTCCTGGCTTTTTGTACTTCTCTTTTAGGTATTGTTTTAGAAGTTCCGACAAAGGAGTATCGCCAGTTTTGTCGCCTTGTACAATTTGACCTGATTTTTTATTGATAATAATTAAATGATTGTCTTCAAAAAGAATTTGTTCCGCTTGCAACATTGTTTGTTTGTTTTATTTGCAAAGATACGAAAAAGGATCCCTTATTATACATTTTGGGAATCAACGTATCATATATAAATCTCTCCCTTATTCAAGAGCTCTTTTTCTACAATCTCCTGAATGTATTTATTTGGATATAAGCCAATTAGTGATTTTGGTAATTGATTTGATTTTAGAAAAAGCAGATGAGGGAAAGAAGATATTTTTAATTTTTCGGCAATCTCTTTTTCTTTTTCACAATCGATTTTATAGATTTTTACTTTTCTAGATGTTTCTTCTGAGATTTTCTGCAAGTATTTATCTACCTCTTTACAGGGCGTGCACCACTTTGTGTAAAAATCTACAATACAAGGCTCTTTGCCTATGTAAAAACGTTGTGTGCTTTCTTTTTCAGGATCAAATATCTTGTTTTTGAAACTTTCGTAATCCAGATGTTCCATGATACATTTGTTTTTCTTTAAACATATGTGATACTAAAATTGTTTTCTTTATTTTTATTGAAATAATGGATATATGAATAGAGAAAACCTATCGGAGTAAATTATTTTTCACTACTAATCGGCTAAATTTAGAACTATTTGATTTGTGTATTTGGTTTCAATCAATTTACATCCTTCAGGCGATGCCGTGAGCGAAGTCGAACCTGTCGAACTGAGCGAGGTAAATAAATGGGTGAAAATCTGTTAAAAAACCACTCTATTGATTTGTTATTGTCTATAACAAGAAGTTAATCAAGGGAATAAATTGTCATTTTTTATTTTTGCTGTTTAGTTGTAATTATTTTAAAAAATAATTACTTTGTCTAACATTTGAGGATATAACATGACTTAAGTTTGACGCTTGAATTTTAAATATGTTGATGTTTTAGCGATGCTGAGTTTGTTAATTCGGTTCTTGGAATATTATTGGGTTTTTCCAACGACCATTTGTATTGTTGACCTGCTTTTTTGTTCAAAAAATACTTTTCGATGGTTTAAAATTCGATCTATGGTTTTGTCATCGTAATTTCGAATGGTAATCAATTCCATGTCGAGGTTGTAGCGAACGGAAAATTCTGTATTTAATTCATCGACCAATGCTTGGAATCGATTTGGTTTATAATCGGCACAAACCGTAAAACTGATGGCTGAGTTTTGCATTAGATTGATTCGGATTCCGAAATGAGCAAAGAGTCCAAAAATAAGAGAAAAATTCTCTTCTTCAATAAATGAGAAATCTTTGGGAATAATGGATAATAAAACTTGATTTCGTTTAAAGATATAGCAAGGAATTGTGTTTTGAAGTAGATTCCCTTGAATTAAACTGCCTTCGTGAGAAGGATTGATAAACGATTTGACATACAGCGGTATCTGTTTGTTTTGGAGTGGTTTAATGGTTTTTGGGTGAATCACCGAAGCTCCGTAGAAAGCAAGTTCAATGGCTTCTCTGTATGGGATTTCATCCAATAAAACGGCATCTGGAAAATATTTTGGATCGGCATTTAGTAGACCGGGAACATCTTTCCAAATAGTAACATCTTTTGCATCCATGGTGTATGCAATAATGGCTGCCGTGTAGTCGGATCCTTCTCTGCCTAAAGTGGTTGTATTGTGTTCGGCAGTAGCACCGATAAATCCTTGTGTTACCGCTATTTTTGAATTCGAATCTTTGAATAATCCACCAATTTGTTGCTGTACTTTTTCTTTTGTTTTTTCCCAGTCTACTCTGGCTTCTCGATATGTGTCTTCGGTTCGAATTAGAAATCGCGCATCAAAAAGTTGGTTTTGTAATCCCTTATAATTGAAATAATCGGAAATTAATTGTGTGGATAATAATTCTCCAAACGAAACAATTTGGTCGTAGTCGTAATCATAATTTTCGGTGGGTTCTTTTTTTAATTGGTTATCCAATTGTTTAAGCAAGTAACCCGTGTTCATTTTATGTTCATCTGAATCTCCAAATAATTCTTGTGCAATATTTAAGTGATATTTTACAATTTCGGTATATTGTTTTTTTATCTCTTCTATTTGATCTTCGTGATGAGCTTTCATGAGCAACTCCAAAGCATTGGTTATTTTTCCCATGGCAGATATTACGACTACTAGATTGTCATTTGCGTAGCTTTCTATGATATGTAAAACGTTGTCAATGGATTGTTTTGAGGAAATTGAAGCGCCTCCAAATTTAAATACTCTCATTTTTTTCCTATTTGGTGTTTACAAGAATAGCGTGTTTTGCGTTTTCTTGAAAAATATTTATGTGCGAAAATAAGAAATGTAAAGGAATAATTGGATTTTGTTTTCAAAAAAAACTTTAAGAGTTTTCTTTTTGATGAAGAAAATAATGCTC
>JAQUHH010000016.1 GCA_028683685.1 Bacteroidales bacterium | reverse complement strand
TTTTAAACGCATAGGTTTTTATAAGCCTCAGTGCTTCAATAGCATAGCCTTTTGTTCTAAAATTTTTATCAATCAAAATACCAATTCCTGCTCTTTCATTTTTAGGGTCATATTCGAAAAGTTCAATGGTTCCAACTGCCTGATGTGTATCTTTTTCGGCAATGATGAGTCGTAGTTGTTTGACTGTATAAATATCCAAATGAGAGGATTTTATGTACTCTATCAAAGTGTGTTTGGAAAAAGGAGCAGAGTGATTGCTGACAATTTGAATTTCTGAATCGTTTTCCCAATCATACAATGCCTGAATGTCTTCGGGTTCTAGTGCTCTAAAATAAATTGTTTTTCCCTTCATTGAGTTTGTTATTAAAAAAAGCTTTTAATGGTGCGAAGTTGATGAGTGTAAATCTGCTTTTTCGCATCAAATATTCCATAATGGTCGATGTTGTCAATCCTAACAGAACCAGAAGCATGAATGATAAATCCTTCGCCCATGTATATTCCTACGTGGGTAATGCTTTCGTCTGGATTTCCAAAGAAAACCAAATCGCCTGTTTGGGCTTCATCAATAAAACCAACATCTTTCCCTTGCAAACATTGTTGCGATGCATCTCTTTTGAGCTGAATTCCGCAAACCTTGAATACAGTTTGAGTAAATCCCGAACAATCCAATCCCAGACAGGTTTTTCCACCCCAAAGATAGGGTGCATTGATGAATTTTATTGCTGTTTGCACAATATCGTCTCGCCAAATATTTTCTTCCTGATTTGTATTTGGAAAACTAATAATTTGAGGAGTATACGTATATGAATAATCATCAAAATTTATTTTTCCATTTGCTGGAAGCATACTTCCCGCGGGGATTATAGTGCCATTTTGAGAGTCATTTTTAAGCAACATAGCAATGGGCGATTTTACAGTGCCCCATTGGTCGTGTTTCAAATTTAAATACTCGCTTTCGCTGAGCAATTTAATCTGTTTTTGCTCTATAAAACCTTCATAATCATCATAAGAGGCTGTGATTTTTATCCATTCATCGGTTTGGGATAAGATGCTAAAAGTTTCACCAAAAAGAAGTTGTGTAAACATCTCCGATTGATGTGAAGGCTCTTTTCTAACTGAAATCACAGGCAGTGGACTGATGCCAAATGGGAAGTTCATATTTCTATTTTATTATAAATTGTTATTTTAAGGATAGTTGTAGAAAACAGAGTAGACTTTATTATTGTATGTCAGTATAATCTATTTTTTTGCAAAAAACTAAAATACGTTAATCGGGATGTTTTCCAATCTCATTTGATGATGCATAATCGGGAAACGATTTTAAGAGGGGTTCTAAAAATTAGATTTTTTTAGGCGAAAAGAATTTTAAAACCGCAGTTTAGCTATGTAAATGCGATGAGCTGAGTCAACCGAAGCAAGAATTTTAAAATTTGAATTCAACGATAAAAAAAACAATTTTTAGAAGTCCCGTTAATGTAATTTAAAATGGAAGATCATCGCCTTCGTTTTCCGTCACCAAATTGTTGATAAACTCAGGATCGCTTGTAATTGCTGGAGCACCGCCTTGAGGGCCTACGCCGGCCGAAGCAATATCGAGTTTCCAAACTTTAATATCCGTATACCAACGTCCGTTGTATTCACGGGATTCGATGTTTACAGAAGCATTTATGGTTTGCCCAATCGTTACATTTTTTAGTTCGTCAATTTTGTCGCCCCATAAATTCATGCAAATTTTCTTTGGAAATTGGTCATCGGTTTCAATAACAAATTCTTGTTTTTTCCATTCTCCATTTTTTCCAGTACCTGTTTGCAAAGGTAATAACTGTGATAATTTTCCGCTAATTTCTATTGCCATGTTTTTTAGATTTTTATTTATTGCAAAAATATACATTTCAATCAAAATAATTCTCTTATTTTTAATTTTATGTATTTTTAATTGTTAACACCATCGTATCACTGTTGATTTCAATGGATTGATTTTTTAAAACAATAAAGATAGGCTTTGTTCCGAAATAGATTTTGTTTTACATTTGCAGTACAATTAAAATTCAAGGTTTATGAAGGCATTTTATGGTGATTTTCCAATTGAAAACTCTAGATATGAAAATTCTGAAATTGTTTTAATTCCTGTTCCTTATGATGGCACAAGTACATGGATAAAAGGAGCCGACAAAGGGCCACAGGCCATTATTGAGGCTTCGGACAGTATTGAAATGTGGGATATTGAAACACAATCTGAAGTTTATTTAAAAGGAATTCATACCGATTCTGCAGTTTTGGAGAAATCTTCTCCAGAAGCAATGTTCGAAGCTGTTTATCAAAGAGTTGCTCAAAGATTGAGCGATGAAAAGTGGGTCGGAATTTTGGGGGGCGAACACTCGGTAAGCTGTGGTAGCATTAAAGCACATGCTGAAAAATTTGCAGATTTAACGGTTTTGCAAATAGATGCTCATGCTGATTTACGAGAAGAGTATCATGGTTCAAAATTTAATCATGCTTGCGTAATGCGACGGGCTCAAGAGTGGTGTCGCGTTGTTCAGGTCGGAATTCGCAGCGTTTGCAAGGAGGAAATGGAGTTTATTGACCCAAATTCCATTTTTTATGCACATCAACTTTGGCAAAACAATGATTGGATCGATAAAGTTATCGAAAAACTCAGCTCAAACGTCTATTTAACCATTGACTTGGATGGTTTGGATCCTTCTATTTTGCCTTCTACCGGAACGCCAGAGCCCGGTGGATTGTCGTGGTGGCAGTTGTTGACATTAATAGAACGTTTAACCAAAGCAAAGAGATTAGTGGGATTTGATGTCGTTGAGTTATGTCCAAATCCTGCCGAGAAATCCTCAGATCTGCTGGCTGCTAAATTGGTTTATAAAATTCTTTCTATGAAATATGCGTTTCAAAAACAAATATAAATGGATTAAACCATAATATTTGGATGAAAAGAACCCTTTTTAGCAAGTTTTGATAAAAATAATCAATATCTTGTTTGTAATTGATAAAAATAATTAACTTTGCAAACTTAAAAATATAATTTAAAATGGCAAAACAAGTAGGTAAAATTGAAGAACAAATGATTGCAGTAGAGAATGCTCTTTCACGTTCAGAACGTTTTCTAGAAGAGAACTATAAAATTGTAATCGGAATCATTGGTGGAATCATTATTATTGTATTGGGCATTTTCGGATACATGAAATACGTAAAAGAACCTCGCGAACGCGAAGCCCAATCACAAATATTTATGGCACAACGTTATTTTGAAATAGATTCTTTATCGTTGGCTTTGAATGGTGATGGAAACGCTCTTGGGTTTTTAGCAATAGCAGATGATTATGGTTCAACAAAAGCGGGAAAACTGGCCAACTATTATGTTGGAATTAGCTACTTAAAAATGGGCGAGTTTGACAATGCCATTAGTCATTTAGAAAAATTTAAAAGCAAAGACGAGATTGTTTCCAGTATGGCAATTGGTGCTATAGGAGATGCCTACCTTGAAAAAGGAGATATGGATAATGCTTTGAAACAATATAAAAAAGCTTCTGAAAATAAAAAAAATGCATTTACAACCCCGCTTTTTTTGATGAAATCAGGTTTGGTTCATGAATTAAAAGGAGAATGGGACAAAGCTTTGGCTCTTTATAAAACGATTAAAAAAGATTATTACAAAAGTTTCGAAGCTCAGGAAATTGATAAATATATTGCTCGTGCTGAAGCCAATTTAATTAAATAACTATGGCTCAAAAGAAAATAAACCTTTCGGAATATGATCCAGATCACGTGCCCACTATTAATAATTGTAAAATTGCAATTGTAGTTTCTGAATGGAATACAGAGGTCACTTTTGCTTTGCGTGATGGTGCCTTAGAAACTCTTTTAAAACAAGGTGTTAAGACGGAAAACATCATGATTAAGTATGCTCCAGGAAGCTATGAATTGCCAGTAGTGGCAGAGATGATTTATCGGACGCATGATGAAATTGAAGCCATTATCTGTCTGGGTTGTGTTATTCAGGGCGAAACACGACATTTCGATTTTATTTGCGATGCTACTGCAAATGCGATTATGAATGTGTCCATAAATTATAGTTCTCCTGTTATTTTTGGAGTGCTGACTACAAATGACATGCAACAAGCCCTCGATCGTGCCGGTGGAAAACACGGCAATAAAGGAGTTGAAGCCGCCGTTGCTTGCCTTAAAATGATTGCTTTAGAAAGATCGTTATAAAAAATATAAAAATGCGAATTGTATTTATGGGAACACCTGATTTTGCGTCAGGTGTTCTACGTTATATTATAGCCAACAATCACGATGTTGTTGCGGTGGTTACAGTTCCCGATAAACCTTCAGGACGGGGACAAAAAATAACTTCTTCAGCGGTGAAAAACGTAGCTTTAGAAAATAATATTCCGGTTTTGCAACCGATGAAACTTAAAAATCCTGATTTTTTAGAAGAATTAGCTGCTTTTGATGCAGATGTTTTTGTGGTTGTCGCTTTTCGAATGTTGCCCAAACAGGTTTGGAATATGCCCGCAAAAGGTACTTTTAATCTGCATGCTTCTTTGTTGCCCCAATTTCGGGGTGCCGCTCCCATTAATCATGCAATTATAAGTGGTGAAACGAAAACGGGCGTTACAACATTCTTTATTAATGAAGAAATTGATACGGGCGATATTATCGATGCCGTTGAAGTGCCGATTGACCCTAAAGATGATGCGGGTTCTTTACATGATAAATTAATGACTGTGGGAGCTGAATTAGTACACACAACATTGCTTTCTATTCAAAAAGGCAATGTTCCACGAAAATCTCAAATTATACCAGAAGACGGTGTTTTGAAACCCGCTCCGAAAATCTTTAAAGAACTCTGTCGCATTGATTTTTCAAAAAATGGAGTTGAATTGGAAAATTTTGTTCGAGGACTATCTCCATATCCAGCTGCTTTTTGCGAATTAGTAAATAATTCACAAAAGAGCATTTATTTGAAAATATTTAGAGTTAAAACACAGAAAACTGAAGATGAAATACCTCTTGGAACTGTCTGGAGCGACTCGGTTAATGTGCTTAAAATCAGATGTTTAGACTCGTGGATTTATGTCGATGATTTGCAGATGTTAGGCAAGAAAAGGATGTCTATTGATGCCTTCTTGAGGGGGTTCAGAGATATTACAAATTTTGGACATGTCTGTAACCCGCATTGTGTCGTCTGAGGTCTTATTTGGCTTTGAATCTGGAAAGTTATTAACATTTTGTCTCTTTTTGTCAACAATTGTAATAAATTAAGAAAAAGATGCTTGACTTTTATTCTAATTGTGCTATATTTGCCATGTTCAATTCAAATATATATATTTATTAAAAACAAATCAAAATGAACAAAGCTGAATTAATTGACGCCATGGCTGAAAAAGCTGGTTTGACTAAAGTTCAAACAAAATCTGCATTAAGTGCTTTTATGGAAACAGTTGGAGAAACTCTTGCTAGTGGTGAACGTATTGCCTTAGTTGGTTTCGGTACATTTACTGTTAACACACGTGCTGAGCGTAAAGGTCGTAATCCAAGGACTAAACAAGAAATGATTATTCCTGCAAAAAATGTAGTAAAATTTAAAGCTGGTAATGAACTTTCAGGTCAAGTGAAATAAGCTTCGATTTAAAAGAATAAAAAAGCTGTCTGTTCAGACAGCTTTTTTTTATTTCTTTTGGGAGCCATTCGTCTAAAATTTCTTACTTTTGAAGCCAATTAAAGTATTTGATTATGAATAAGGAAGGTTTAATTGATTATCTGAAAGAGTTTGTCACAGAAGAACGTTATTGTAAAATTCAGGAAGTGGCCAAAGACAGGACTCATCATTTATGTGTTGCTGTGGAAGATCTTTATCAAGCTCATAATACCAATGCAGTGATTCGCTCTGCAGAGTGCTTTGGAGTGCAAAACATTCATGTTATTCAAAACCAATTTGAATTTCAGGTGAATAGAGAAATCTCAATGGGGGCTTCAAAATGGCTCGATATTCATCCGCATAACACCACAAAAGAATGCATTCAAGATTTAAAACAAAAAGGATATCGAGTGGTGGCCACCATGCCCGCCGAAAAAGATACCATGGTGGATGAAGTTGATCTCTCCACGCCGGTCGCTTTTTTGTTTGGTACCGAAAAATTTGGCCTCACTGCCGAAGCCATTGAAATGGCGGATGAATTTGTGAAAATCCCGATGTACGGCTTTACGGAAAGTTATAATGTGAGTGTTTCCAGTGCTTTGGTTATGATGTCGGCAATGAGCCGTCTGCGAAAATCAGATATTTCATGGCAATTGCCCGAAAGTGAACAGCATACTTTGATGCTTAAATTCCTTCGCGCAAGCATTCGTGAGGTGGAGAAAATTGAAAAACGATATGCAGAAATTAATGCATAAATTATTTAGAATTATATGAGAAAAGTCCAGCTTGTTTTGTTGTTTTTAGGAATTGGGTTTAGTGTAAAAGCTCAAGTTGTTTCAATCGATTCTTTGATGAAACATGTCGATTTTTTTACTTCTGATGTTTTGAAAGGACGCATGGCTGGCACCCAAGGATATGAAATGGCGGCGGATTATTGTGTTGCTTATTTTGAACAGTTGGGTTTAAAAAAAATAAATCACTCTTCAATTTTGAATTATAATCAATCATTTATGGTTGAGAGCAACGAAATCAGTGAATGTTCTGTTTCAGTTATCAATCCTGATGGAGTTAAATATTCTTTGAAATTAGGAAAAGATTTTGTTTGCCGAGGGTTTACAGGCCATGGAAGTGGCTTGGTCGATTTGGCTTTTTGTGGATTTGGTCAGAACAAAGAAGATTACAACGATTATCGCGGAGTAGACATTGCTGGAAAAGCAGTTATTCTATTTAAATCAAATCCTCCATTTTTAGCTCCTGATACTGGCTGGGGCGATTTTTCGATACGTCGCCAAGTGGCTGTTGCCAAAGAAAAAGGAGCGGTAGCCGTGATTTTCGTATCTCGTCCCAATCTTACAAAACCTCAGAAACCCATTGGAAGCACTTCGCACGGTGAGGGCGTTCATCAAGATGATATGCCTCAGTTTCAGATAGATATTCCGTGGGTTGATTCGCTTTTGCTCGGAACTCGCTACCCCTTAGAACGTTTGGATCGTTTGACCGAAAATTTAAAAATGCCTTTTAGTCTTTCTGCGAAATCGAAAATTGAATACAAGGTTTCAGCCCATTATAATCCTGCGGCTGAAACTCGCAATTTGCTTGCCTATGTGGAGGGTTCGGATCCAGTGCTGAAGAATGAGTTTGTTGTTGTGTCGGCACATCTCGACCATGTGGGCATGCAACAAAATCTTATTTTTCCGGGTGCCAACGATAATGCTTCTGGTTCTTCAGCTGTTTTGGAGTTGGCTCGATTGATTTCTAATAGGGAAATAAAACCCGCTCGATCCATTTTATTTGTCCTTTTTAGTGCCGAAGAGAAAGGGATCGAAGGAAGCACTTTCATGGCTCAGAATCTACCGTTGCCTAAAGAAAAGATTGCAGCTATATACAATATGGATTGCATTGCTTTTGGTGATAGCATTCAAATTGGGAATGGGCTTTCAAATCCTAATTTGTGGGATAAAATGAAAGAGATAGATGAGAAAAATGCTAGCCTAATGACAAATCAAACATGGGCTGGTGGAGGTTCCGATTTAACTCCTTTTCATCAAATTGGAATCCCTGGTTTGTATGTCGTTACAAAATATAGCTATACGCACCTTCATTTGCCTACGGATACTCCTCAAACACTGAATGCAAGAACTTATAAAGAAGCGGTAAATCTGCTTTATCAAACTTTAATAACGGATTAAAATTCAGTTTTTTTCGTCGTATTTAATGAAAATAATCGTATTTTTGCAAATGTAACGCGGATGGGTTTGTCGCTGTTTTTACGAACAGAGGAAAGTCCGGGCATCGCAGAGTACCATGCTTCCTAACGGGAAGGCATTTTGACGGAGGACAAAATGACAGAAAGTGCCACAGAAAACTACCGCCACAATTCGTTGTGGTAAGGGTGAAAACGGGAGGTAAGAGCTCACGGATGCAGTAGGCAACTACTGTATCGGGTAAACCTCATGGGATGAAAAGCCAAATAAACCGAGGTTCGAGGGTGACTCGCCCAAGCTCGGAGGGTAGGCCGATAGAGGTAAATGGCGACATTTGCCCCAGATAAATGACAAACATCCACTTGTTGGATACAGAACCCGGCTTATAAATTCGCGTTACAAAATCCTCCTTTTAGAGCATTAGGCTTTTTTAAGAATTGTATTTTCCTGAAGTTTGATCTGTAAATTGAAAAAAATATTTTTCTGCTGATTTCGCTTGTTGGTAATGTGCTCTTTGTCACGAGTTTGCAGTTGTTCAGAATAGGTGAAACCTGTTTCTCTTTTCGTTTTGCTTCCAGAAAATGTTTTATTAAACAATCGTTGTTAATAAAACATGCTATTTAGCGTTTATATACTGGTTATTTTCAGGTAATTTCGTATTGTATTATAAACTGTATTGTTATGATTAAAAAAATTAAGCAAATTTCGCTGGTTGTCATCTTCATTTTCTCAATGTTGAATGGTTATTCGCAAAAAACATCTGCCTATTTTGAGCCCAAAATGTCTTTTAAAGATGGTATTGAGTTGATGCAAAAAGAAAAATATGTAGCTGCTCAAAAAAAATTCGAAAATGTTTTTAAAAGCAAAATGGATAAAAATAATCCATTGTATATTCAGGCAAAGTTTAACTATGCGATTGCCGCTTTTCATTTGCAGCATAGAAATACAGAAAGTCTTCTATTAGCATTTCTTGAAGAATACAGTCAGGACAATTCTGTAAATTTGGCTAATTTCTATTTGGCTCGCTGGCATTTTTTGAAAAAAAGCTATAGTAAATGTTTAAAATCTTTAGAAATCACAGATTTATATTTACTCAGCAAAGAGGATCAAGTTGAATATAAATACAGAAAAGGCTACAGTTTGTTTGCAACAGATCAGAAAAATGAAGCGAAAAAATATTTTTATGAAGTCAGAAATGTCGAAAGTAAGTTTAAATCTCAGGCGACCTATTATTATGCTCATATTGCATACGAAGAGAGACATCTGCAAACGGCTTTGACAGAGTTTTTGAATCTTAAAAATGATGAATATTACGCTTCTATCGTTCCTTATTACATCATTCAAATTTATTATCTACAACAAAATTACGATCAGATTTTCGCCTTGGCACCCGAGTTATATGAGAAATCTGGAGAAAAAAGAAAACCCGAAATCAAACGAATTTTAGCCGAAGCATATTATTATAAAAATGATTATCCCGAAGCCATGCGACAAATGGCCGTTTATATGCAAAACAGAGATGTCAGTCCAAGTCGAGATGATCATTATATGATGGGCTTTTCTGCTTATAAAACGGGCGATTATACAAGAGCTTTGCACCATCTTAAAAACCTAACCAATACATCGGACACACTTGCACAAAATGCCTATTTTATTATTGCTGATTGTTATTTGAAATCAAATCAAAAGCAGTATGCTTCCAATGCATTTTATGAAGCGTATAAAATGAATATTGAGGAAGATATTACGCAGGAATCCCTTTTAAGCTATGCTAAGTTGCAATACGAATTTTCTACAAATCCTTTCCAAAGTGCCATTGCATCCTTTGAAGAGTACGTGAATGTTTATCCCAATTCCCCTCGAATTGATGAGGTGAATGAATATTTGTTGACCATCTATCAAACCACCCAAAACTATCGTTCTGCCATTGCTTCTTTGGAGAAAATAAAAGTTAAAAATCATCGATTACTAACTGCTTATCAGCAAGTTGCCCACTTAAGAGGAATCGAATTGTTTAACAATGGAGAGTTTGCTGAAGCGATTATCCATTTTGATAAATCCCTTACAAATGATTTTGATAGCCGTATCAATGCTTTTAATCATTATTGGAAAGCAGAAGCTCTGTATAATTCAGGAAACTATCTAGAGGCAATAAAAAGCTATCAAGATTTTCAAACATCTAAAAGCTCTTTTGGTACTCCGGAATTTGTAAAATCCTATTATTCTATCGGATATTCTTATTTTAAAAGAAAAGATTTTCCAAATGCTCTAATTGCTTTTCGTAAACTGATAAGCGATCCTAGAATTTTGGGAAATGACCCTATTATTGGCGATTCATATAACAGAGCCGGGGATTGTTTCTATATGACCAAAGAGTTTAATCGTTCCGTTGAAATGTATTCAAAAGCAATTGAAATAAATACCATCGACGTTGATTATGCCTTGTATCAAAAATCGCTAGCATTGGGGGCTATTGGTAAAATGAACGATAAAAAAGAGGCTTTAAATATTTTGATGAATCGTTTTCCAAAATCCAAATATAATTCCGATGCGCTCTTTGAATTAGCCAATACATATGTGGCCATAAACGACTTGCCAAAAGCCGTTGAAGAGTATAATCGATTGATTGTAAAATATCCCAAAGGTAAAAATGTTAGACCCGCCAAATTGAAATTAGGATTAACATATTACAACATGTCCGAAGATCAAAAAGCACTTGCGGTGTTGAAAAAATTAGTGGAAGAATATCCTGGAACAGAAGAATCGAAAGATGCTTTGAAAAACATCAGAAATATTTATGTGGACAATAATAATGTGGACGAGTTTTTTGCCTACGTTAAAAATATTCCCAGTGCCACAGTTTCTTCTTCTGAACAGGATTCGTTGACATTTAGAGTGGTTGAAAATAGATTTTTGGAAAATGATTGTTCTCAAGCCAAAAAAGGAGCGGATGATTATATTCAAAAATTCCCATCTGGTTATTTTATTCTAAAAGCTTACTATTATAAAGCCGAATGTGAATTTAAATCTGGAAATACCGATGAAGCATTAAAAGCATATCAACATATTATTGTAAATTTCCCCAATTCAAATTATCAAGAAAGATCACTAATTGTGGCTGCCGATATTTTGTACCAGAAAAAAGACTACGTCAAAGCTGCAGAATATTATACAAAATTACAACCGATTGCCAGCAATCAAACGCTTATAAATGGTGCGATAACAGGCAGGATGAGAGCTTCTTATCATTTGAAAAACCATCAAGAATCTATTTTAGCAGCACAGGAATTGTTGCTTCGCGAAAAAATTTCCGATCAGCTGATCGAAGAGAGTCGTGTGTTGACCATTCGCTCGGCCATGAGTACCGAACAATATGATTTGGCGAAAAAAGAAGCTCTTGTTTTATTGAAAAATAAAAATGAAGCTGGAGCCGAAGCTTATTATGTGCTTTCTGAAATTGAATTTAAAGAAGGGAAATTTGATGCAAGCGAAAAAAGAATATTTGATCTGTTGAGTTCAGGAACGCCATACGAATATTGGCTCGCAAAATCATACATCTTGTTGGGTGACATTTATGTTGAAAAAGGAAATCTGTTCCAAGCCAAACATACATACAAAAGCATCGTTGATAATTTTGAAGGACAAGATTTAGTGAAAATTGCAGACGATAAGTACAAAGCTGTAATTAAACTTGAAGAAGAGCAGGAGCAAAGCAAAAATGTAAATCGCTTTGATGTTCAACAAGAGAAGCTTGAAGAGTAATTAATGAAGGTTAATAAGGATTTTTTAAATAGAGTGATATGAGAATTAAAGTAAGTATTATTGTTGGAGTCGTTTTTGGTTTATGGAGCAATGCTTTTGCTCAAATAGACACCACCACTCGTTATTCGGAAAGTGTAATCGTAATAGCCGGCTTCGATCCGGTGATATCGGATGCGTTTAAAATTTCCGATCGTCCAGTGTTGCGGGATACTACTGTCGCCACACCCAGATTTACATACGATGTGGTGCCGCTAAAAGTACCCATACAGTTTCAGCCACTGGATATTTCTCCTGCAAGAGTCACCGGGGAACCCTTAACCAAGCTGTATCGAAATTTGATAAAAGCAGGCTTTGGTAATTACACCACCCCTTATTTGGATGTTCATTTGATGAATACTCGTTCTTCAAAATTTGCTTTGGGAGCCAATTACCGTCATTTGTCATCCTCTGGAAAGATTAAAGAATATGCGTATGCTGGATACAGCGATAATGACGCTACTCTCTTTGGAAAATATCTTTTTAATAAATTTACCATGGATGCTGGTTTTGATTACAAACGGAAAGCAGTTCATTTTTATGGTTTTAAACCCGAAGAAAATCCTGAATATTCTTATACTAAAAATGATATAAAGCATGTTCTTAATTACTATGGAGCCAGTGCTGTTTTAACTTCCAATAATGTGAGTCCAAAAGCTTGGCAACATCGCTATGGTCTTAAATACCATTATTTTAATGACAATTATAGACATCGAGAAATAATGGGTGGTTTTGATGGAAATGTTGCCAAAAATATGAAATTGTTTAAATTTTCAAACAACGATAAATTAAATATAGATTTTTCGGCTGATTATTTAAACAATAAGATGGATACTTTGGCATTGCTGGATAATTCATTGATTAAAATTTCTCCCTCCTTAACTACAAAATTCAAAGAATATCAATTATCTCTGGGTTTCAAAAGCGTGGTCAGAAATCAAACAGGATCAACTTCTGATTTTCTGTTTTTTCCAACCATCGATGCACGTATCATTCTGGTTCCTCGGATTATATCTGTTTTTGCGGGATTGGACGGGGATGTTAATCGATATAGTTTTTATGAACTTGCAGATATAAATCCATTTATGAATCCATTCGTAAATTTGACTTATGAAGTTGAAAAAATGAAAATTTATGGGGGACTACAAAGTAATTTTAGTAAACAGTTGGGAATGAGAATAGAAATAAACACCTCTCAAGTGGAAGGAATGTTGTTTTTCTTAAACGATACTTCCAATTTATTAATGAATCACTTTAATACTGTTGAAGATGACTTGTCAAAAGTAAATGTAAATGCTGATATTAGCTTTGTGAGTAGTGAAAAACTATCCTTTAATTTCCGAACCTCTTATTTTCAATATTCCAACAAAAATGAATTAAATCCATGGCACATGCCATCCATGGTTCATTCCTTAACTTCTTTTTATAATATGCAAGATAAAATCATTATTAGAGTGGATGGACTTATTACAATGGGTCGGCTTGCCCGAATTAAAGACATCGAAGGAAACATGTTAAACAAATCGCTAAAAACCAGTGTCGACTTTAATTTGGGTGTTGAATATCGTTATACAAAGCTGTTGTCAGCATTTTTGAACATTAATAATATTTCAGCCAATCGAAATTATTATTTCTACCAATATCCATCTCAAAGAATAAACTTTATAGTGGGAATAAGCTACTCTTTTGGCGGAGATTTGTCAACTTTTAAACGCAAATAAAACTTCCTTATTAAGTCTGCCTATACAGCATAGAAAGCTGGATATTATCACTTCTTAAAGTGTTGAAAACTTGTTGTAAAATAACTTTTTTATAACAAGTTTTTTTTGTCTTAAATTGCTTTTTTTTGTATCTTTGAAGATTAAAAATGTTAATGTAAATAATTGAAAATGAAAGATTTAGAAAATAATGTCCCAGAGTCGCATTACAGAGCTGATAACATTACTGTATTAGAGGGTTTGGAAGCCGTTCGTTTGCGTCCAGCCATGTATATTGGTGACATAAGTGATAGAGGTTTACATCATCTTGTGTATGAAGTGGTCGACAATTCTATTGACGAAGCTTTGGCTGGTCATTGTGACACAATTGATGTGGTCATTTACAAAGATAACTCCGTGTCTGTTATGGATAATGGACGCGGGATACCCGTGGATCTTCATGAAAAAGAAAATCGTTCTGCTTTAGAAGTTGTAATGACTGTTTTGCACGCCGGTGGGAAGTTTGATAAAGGATCATACAAAGTATCTGGTGGCTTGCACGGAGTGGGCGTTTCCTGCGTGAATGGTCTGTCTTCTGATATGAAGGTAGATGTATTCAAAGAGGGAAAGCAATACCGTCAGGAATACAAAAAAGGGATTCCTCAATACAGTGTGAAAGAGATTGGCGATACCGATAAATCTGGAACACTTGTTCATTTTAAACCCGATGATTCTATTTTTCAAGTTACTGAATATAAGTTTGATACATTGGCTACTCGCCTAAGGGAACTCTCTTTCTTGAATAAAGGCATTCGTTTGACATTGACCGACGAAAGAGAATTGGATGAAAATGAAGAGTTTATTAAAATAGATTATTTTTCGGAAAGAGGATTGGTCGATTTTATGGAATATCTCGATGGAACGCGCGAAAAGTTGATGCCAGAACCTATTTATATTGAAGGTGAAAGAAATGAAGTGCCACTCGAAATGGTGATGCAATACAATACCTCTTTTACGGAGAACATTCACTCTTATGTGAACAATATCAATACGCATGAAGGAGGAACTCATCTTGCTGGTTTCCGCCGTGGTTTAACACGTACTCTGAAATCATATGCCGAGAAATCGGGAATGTTGAAAAATTTAAAATTTGATATTAGTGGCGATGACTTTAGAGAAGGTTTAACAGCAATTATCTCTGTTAAAGTTCAAGAGCCACAATTTGAAGGTCAAACCAAAACCAAACTTGGAAACAACGAAGTGATGGGAGTGGTGGATCAACTTACCAGTGAGATGTTGGGCAATTACTTGGAAGAAAATCCAAAAGAAGCTCGTATTATTGTAAATAAAGTAATTTTGGCAGCAACGGCTCGCCATGCTGCGCGCAAAGCCAGAGAATTAGTGCAACGGAAAAACGTATTGTCGTCCACAAGTTTGCCTGGTAAACTTTCGGATTGCAGTGAACGAAATCCTGAACTTTGCGAAATATACCTTGTGGAGGGCGACTCGGCAGGTGGAACCGCAAAACAAGGACGCGATCGTAAATTCCAAGCCATTCTTCCCCTTAGAGGTAAAATTCTAAATGTGGAAAAAGCAATGCAACATCGGATTTTTGATAGCGATGAAATTAAAAATATTTTTACCGCTCTTGGTGTTACTATTGGGACTGAAGAAGATTCAAAAGCACTGAATGTTGTAAAATTAAGATATCACAAAATTATCATTATGACGGATGCTGATGTCGACGGTAGCCATATTGCAACGCTTATCTTGACTTTCTTCTTTAGATACATGAGAGAACTAATCGAGCAAGGATATGTCTATATAGCAACACCACCGCTCTATTTGCTTCGCAAAGGAAAAGATGAACGCTACGTATGGACCGAAGAACAAAGGGCTCAGTATGTAGCCGAAATGGCAACCAATGGAAATGAAGCTTCTGTTCACACACAACGCTACAAAGGTCTTGGAGAGATGAATGCGGAGCAACTTTGGTCAACAACAATGAATCCCGAATTTAGAACCTTGCGTCAGATTGTGATTGAGAATGCCACCGAGGCCGATAGAACTTTTTCTATGTTGATGGGAGACGAAGTTCCACCACGTAGGGAATTTATTGAGAAAAATGCAAAATATGCGAATATCGATATTTAAAAATTGTTATGGCTATAAATTCTAATGTTTTTCTTGAAAAATAGATTTTTAAAAAAAAGACAGCCATGGCTGTCTTTTTTTTATTTATTAAGAAATTTTCTACATTGCTCTGCAATATGCTTCGCTGTGAGTTTGTAATAATTCATTAGTTCGGCTGGACTTCCTGACTGCCCAAAACAATCATTCATTCCAATAAATTCCATTTTCGTTGGATGGTTTTTGACTAAAACTTCAGCAATGGCACTTCCCAAACCTCCCGAAATTTGATGTTCTTCGCAGCTGATAATTCCTTTGGTTTCTCGTGCCGCTTTGATGATAATTTCTTCATCAATGGGTTTGATGGTATGAATATTAATAACTCGGATTGAAATTCCTTCCTTTTTTAAAATTCGAGCGGCTTCTATGGCTTCCCAAACCATATGTCCGGTGGCGATAATGCTTATGTCGTTTCCTTCTAAAAGGGTTTGTCCTTTGCCAATTTTAATTGTTTCATTTTCATCTGTAAAATCGGGTACTGCTTCTCGTCCAAAACGGATGTATACTGGACCTTTGCATTGCTCTATGGCAGCAATAGTTAGTTTTTTTGTCTGTGTTGAGTCGCAAGGTGAAAGAACGGTTATGTTGGGCAATGCCCGCATGATGGCAATGTCTTCCAATGCTTGATGAGTGGCTCCGTCGGGGCCCACCGAAATGCCGGCATGAGCTCCGCCAATAATCGCATGTAAGTTATTGTAGCATAAGGATACTCTGATTTGGTCGGTGGTGCGAAGAGCAGCAAAAACAGCATAGGTCGAAAAAACAGGAATTTTTCCACTTAAAGCCAATCCCGCTAAAACTGATACACAGTTTTGTTCTGCAATACCCATGGAGAAAAATCGTTCTGGGAATTTTTCGCTGAAATAATTTAAGGAAACAGACGAAGTAATATCAGCTCCCAAGCAAACAAGATTTGTATTCCTTTTGCCAGCTATAACAAGACCTTCGCCAAATCCAAAACGGGTGGGTTTCATATTTCTTGAGACTATTGTCATAACTATTTATTTAATGAGTTTGTGAGTTCTTTGATAATTTCTATGTATTGCTCT
>JAQUHH010000247.1 GCA_028683685.1 Bacteroidales bacterium | reverse complement strand
ATTTAGCGAGCATAACTCATGACGCAACTCTTCCCATTACTACTTCTACAACAATAATATGGACGTTTACCGATGGCAATGGAAACACTTCTACTCAAACCCAATCCATTGTGATTAATACCGTTGACGTTTCTGTTACAGACAACAGTCCAGTTCTTACGGCAAATGCAGATGGAGCAAGCTATCAATGGATAGACTGTGACAATGCAAACGCTCCTATTCCTGGAGAAACTGGAGCGTCATTTACGGCTACAGAAAATGGAAATTATGCAGTGGAAGTAACCCAAAATGGATGTACAGCAATTTCTGACTGCATAAGTGTACTAAATGTTGGAATAAATACGGCAAACAGCGATTTTGACGTAAATATTTATCCAAATCCAACCTCTAACTTGCTATTTGTTGAGTTTGCAAACAAAGAAAATGTTTTGTGGAATCTAAACAGCATTAAAGGACAAGTTGTTCTTAAAGGCCTTAATAATGGAACTAAATTCTCCATAAACATGAACGATTTAGCACCCGGTGTGTATGTGTTAAGAATCCAACAAAAAGATAGAATTATTACAAAACGCATTGTACGCAATTAAGATTATTCTATATTAATTCGAAAAGAGGCTGCCTTTTCAGACAGCCTCTTTTTATATATAAAATTGATTGTTTTTTCATCCGAAATGAAGCTAAAGCATAAAATGTTTTATAGAAGATAGTCATTCAGCTGGCTGAAGCAAAACCGGAATAAATAACTTTGATACAATAACAAAAAACTCATCTATTACATTCCTATTTATCGGACTGATAATAAAAATCAAAACACAACTGGACTTTAATCTCTGCCTTTTCCCTTAATTCGAAAAACCAGTTTCTTTTTCAAATTCATCCAAATAGTGCTTTGCCATAAAACGCCCCATTTCAATTAGTTTTTCAGCATTATAGAACTCAAAAGTTCCTGCACAACTTCGAGGGATCTGAATTAATAAATCAGGTCTGTTTTCCCTCAAAGAACAATTTACCAATTGGCTTATTGTTAATTCAAACGACATATTCATAATATCAAACAATCCAATATCTTTCGGAATTGACTTTTGTGCAATATCTTTTTTAAATTTTGATTTAAAAAGAACGTTATCCTTGCTTAAATCGTTTACATTCACCGCAATCAAAATATCATCATGACTTCTAACAAGCCTGTTTATGGGCAAAGGATTCATCACACCACCATCCACTAAAATAGTATCTTCGGCTCCCCTTGCTTGAATGAAAACAGGAATGGCTACGGATGCTCGAATGGCTTTGGAAAGGGAAGCTTTGGTAAAGCAAATTTCTTTATTATTATAAATATCGGTTGCTACTGCAACGAAATGAATGGGAAGATCTTCAATGTTTTTCTGAGAGATAAATGGATTTATTTTTTCAAAAACTTTTTCTGCTTTTAAAAAACCTTTGCGGTTAAACGAAAAATCCATTAAACGGAAAACTTCCATTTTTGTTAAACTCAACAACCAATCTTTAAACTCGGGCAATTTCCCAGAAGCATAAATCCCACCCACCATTGCACCAATAGAACATCCGGCAATAGAAGAAATGGAATAAGCTCTGCGTTCAAGCTCTTCAATAACTCCAATTTGGGAAATCCCCCTTGCACCTCCACTCGATAAAACCAAAGAAACCTTTTTATTTATCAAAAAACCTCCATTTTAAATCAAATATACAGTATTAAAAAGAAAGTACAAGTATTTTGAAATTTATTTATCGGAATCTTTCTTTAGTTTTTTAATCATTATCCAAAGGAAATCCGTCACAAAATAGCCAATCAAAGCTCCATAAAGAATCATCAGGTATGGATTTGACTTGATGGCACAGGTTCCCGAAACGCATCCAATGTAGTAATAATAAGCAAAGCCTAAAATAGCACCTACCACAATTCCAACAATATGGGGGATTTTGAAATTCTTTTTAAAAAATTCATTCATAATCGATGATTTAAAATATATAAAACACAAACAAGTCAAATAGGAAAAATGTTGCATACACAATTCCAGCCATTCCATTTAAAAAAGCAAAAGCAAAGTTTACTCTACTTATATCGTGAACTTTAACGATGGAATGTTCATACAATAAAATAGCAGAAAAGAGAATAAGTCCAACATAATTCCAAATGCCTGCATCCATCAATATAGCCACTGCCAAAAGCATGAGAACGCTGAACAGATGACCGATTCGAGCAATGATTAATGCTTTTTTTCGTCCAAAACGAGCAGGAACAGAATGCAAGCTTTGTTCCCTGTCAAATTCCTCATCTTGCAAAGAATATAAAATATCAAAACCCGAAACCCAAAACAGTACAGCAAATGAAATCAAAATCGGCACTAAATCAAATGTACCAGACAAAGTCAAATAAGCTCCCATGGGTGCGATGGCCAATGACATTCCCAAAAGATAATGAGACAGATATGTAAAACGTTTGCTGTAGCTGTATCCTAAAATCACAGCCAAAGCTACAAATGAAAGATAAAAACAAAGTGGATTAATGAAAAAAGTCACTAGAATAAAAAGAACGGAATTCAGACCTACAAAAGCCAAGGCGGAAGTGTGTTTGATTTTTCGTGCAGGAATTTCTCTGTTTTTAGTTCGCTCGTTGCGGGCATCAAATTCCTTATCCACAATACGATTAAAAGCCATAGCTGCGTTTCGAGCAAAAAACACAGCCAAAAAAACATACAATAAAAGATAAAAATCAAAATTTTGTGCAAAAGAAACATACGCCAATCCAAATCCGATAAAAGCAAACGGCAGTGAAAATATGAGATGGCTTATTTTAACCAAGGAAGACCAATCTTTAATGCTTGTCATTTCAGTTTTTTGGCAAAAATACATCTTTTATGGAAGAAAAGGATATTTTGAAGCGATAATTCAACACATACAGAATCATGTGTTGTATTATCGCTTTCGTTTTCTTTAAACTTGTGAATTTTAGGAATTCATGCTAAATTCTTTGACGTTGCTACAATTCTATGCTATAAGTATATTTCACCTTTTCAGGTTTTTTTGGGTGATGATTGATGTCCTTTTTTATCAAGTCATCAAATCGGATTCAAATAAAAAATAATTATCTAACAATGACAAAATCTTTTAAAGACTGCAATCGGAACAAAGTTAGCATATTATTAAAATTTGTCTTCAACAACTTACGATAATTCAAATTGATTTTCAATCACTTCTGGATATTGCTGATAGATTTTCCCTTCTAATTCTTTCCCATTTAGCTTTTTGTTTCTTTTTACCTTATCGGCACCCCAAGTCCCCCATTGTTTAAAGAAAAAAGCCACATCTTTTTCTTCACATTGTTGCTTAATATTTACAACCCAGCTTTTTTCCATAGGTCTTGCTTTGTTTCCGCTTTCACCACCAACAATTACCCAATCAATATTTTCTAAATTTATTGTACCTAAATTTTCTAGCAAAGGCTCTACTGAAAGGAATAAAACACTTGCTTGCAATGATCTTAATTTATCAATTCTAGGCAATCCCTCTTTTCGATTGTCAACAGTAACACCCAGCCAAATGTTTTTAGGAATTTTACGTTGTGACAGATATTGAAACATTCTATCTGCTCTTTTCGTTAATACTTGATACGTATGCTGCGGGGTTTTCTCAATAATATTAAATATCTTATCAAGATATTCCTCTGGCATTTCCTCATGAAAAATGTCACTCATCGAATTAACAAAATACACCGTTGGTTTTTTCCTTTTAAGAGGATCATTCAATCTACTTGGAACAATGTTGAATTTAAAACCATTTTCGTAACCAACTACACCCATAGCCTGCAATCTTATGGCCATTGATTCAGCATAACAATTTTTACAACCTGAACTGATTTTTGTGCAGCCTGCAGATGGGTTCCATGTTTGCTCTGTCCACTCTATTTTATGTGCCATAATTTAA
>JAQUHH010000246.1 GCA_028683685.1 Bacteroidales bacterium | reverse complement strand
AATAAATATCAAATGAATTGATTTTGTCATAAAATTTGCAATATCGAAGCAAATTTTTCGCCAAAATCATTTATATTTTTTAACATCAAACCCCGCATTTCATGCGGGGCTATTAATATTCGACACCTACGGCGTCGCAAT
The DNA here is from genome assembly GCA_028683685.1 of Bacteroidales bacterium. Taxonomy (GTDB): domain Bacteria; phylum Bacteroidota; class Bacteroidia; order Bacteroidales; family WCHB1-69; genus JAQUGA01. The sequence continues at coordinate 3,804 of JAQUHH010000246.1, read as the reverse complement.
TTTTAACAAAATCGTGATTGTAATTAGCAAATTTAATTTCACCAGTTTTACGCAATTGCATTTTCCCTTTTTCAATTAGGGTGAAGCGTTGTCGAAGTCAGGAGAGAACTTAATTCAACGAAATGGGTGAATCGGTTTTTTTAAATCCAAAAAATAAATATCAAATGAATTGATTTTGTCATAAAATTTGCAATATCGAAGCAAATTTTTCGCCAAAATCATTTATATTTTTTAACATCAAACCCCGCATTTCATGCGGGGCTATTAATATTCGACACCAACGGCGTCGCAATTTTTAACAAAATCGTGATTGTAATTAGCAAATTTAATTTCACCAGTTTTGCGCAATTGCATTTTCCCTTTTTCAATTAGGATGAAGCGTTGTCGAAGTCAGGAGAATAATGTTTAATCAATTTCAATGAATATTTAGATTAGTTCAAAAAAATTCAATGCTAATCAAATATGAAATGTTTCATATTTCTCACAAAGTAATAGTATAAATAAAACCAAAAAAAAAGGGCTAAATAAAATTAGCCCTTTTTAAAAATCAACTTATAAAAACATTATTCTTTGTTTTCAGTTTCCTCAGCAGAAGCTTCTGGAGCTGGTATTTCAACCTTAGCTTCAGGAGCAGGAGCAGGTTGTTCAACCGCAGTCGCAGCTTTTGGAGCTCTTCTTCTCGTTTTCTTAGTTTTGGTTTCCACTTGAGTTGTATAATTTTCATTATAATCAACCAATTCCAAGTAGCACATTTCGGCGTTATCACCCAAACGATTTCCTAATTTTAAAATACGAGTATAACCACCGGGTCTACTTGCCACTTTCAAAGAAATATCTCTAAACAATTCAGTTACAGATTCTTTGTTTTGCAAATAACTAAATACAACACGACGAGAATGAGTTGTGTCATTTTTACCTTTAGTTATCAAAGGTTCTACATATTTTTGCAGTGCTTTTGCTTTAGCAACTGTAGTTTTAATTCTTTTATGAAGAATCAAAGAAGAAGCCATATTCGACAACATAGCGTGTCTGTGAGCACTAGTTCTTCCTAAATGATTTATTTTTTTACCGTGTCTCATTGCTTTTAATCCTTATCTAATTTATATTTATCAACGTTCATTCCAAATTCCATTCCTTTTGATTTAACAAGGTCTTCGAGTTCGGAAAGAGATTTTTTACCAAAGTTTCTAAACTTAAGCAGGTCATTCTTTTGGTACGAAACCAAATCTCCAAGGGTTTCGATATAAGCTGCTTTTAAGCAGTTAAGAGCTCGCACTGACAAGTCGAGTTCTGTAAGACGAGTTTTAAGTATTTGACGGATGTGTAATGAATTTTCATCAAACTCTTCAGTAATACTTTTCTCTTCCACTTCAAAAGAAATCTTCTCATCCGAGAACAACATAAAATGTTGAATAAGGATTTTAGCAGCCTCTTTTAAAGCTTCTTTTGGATGGATAGATCCATCAGTAAGAATTTCGATAATTAATTTCTCGAAGTCTGTTTTTTGTTCAACACGGAAGTTGTCAATAAAAAATTTCACATTACGGATAGGAGTATGAATCGAGTCGATTACAATCACTCCGATGCCTTCATGTAAACTTTTATTATCGTCAGCAGGAACATAACCACGACCTTTGTCGATGGTCAATTCAATATTCAATTTCACATTTTTCTCCATGTGACAAATTTCCAAGTCAGGATTTAGAATTTGAAAATTGTTTAGGAATTTATTGATATCACTTGCTTTAAATACTTCCTGATCACCGACAGTAACGGTTACTTTTTCAGAAACAGCATCTTCAATTTGCTTTTTGAATCGAATTTGTTTTAATTTCAGAACAATTTCTGTAATATCTTCGATTACCCCTTTAATGGTCGAGAATTCTTGATCAACGCCTTCAATTTTCACTGAAGTGATGGCATACCCTTCCAAAGAAGACAAAAGGACTCTGCGCAAAGCATTTCCGATAGTAATACCAAATCCTGGTTGAAGCGGACGTAATTCAAAAATACCACGCTTTTCGTCAGATTCGAGCATTACTACTACATCGGGTTTTTGGAATGTTAAAATAGCCATTTATCTTATTTTTAATGATTAAAAAAACGATTACTTAGAATATAACTCAACAATAAGTTGTTCATTAATATTCTCAGGTATTAATTCGCGTTCTGGGTAATTTAAGTAAGTAGCTGTCATTGTATCGTTATCCCATTCAATCCAAGGAAATTTAGTACTGTTATGACCACTTAATGATTCAACCACTACTTCGAGTGATTTTGAACGTTCGCGAACAGAAATTTTATCACCAGCTTTAACGCGGTATGAAGGAATATTTACAAGATTTCCATTGACCACGATATGTTTGTGACTTACAAGTTGACGTGCAGCAGCACGAGTTGGAGCCATACCAATGCGATAAACAACATTATCCAAGCGTGCTTCTAACAATTTCATCAAATTGTCACCAGCACGTCCGTGAAATCTTTGTGCTTCTATAAATGTTTTTTTAAACTGACGTTCTAAAACACCATAGGTATATTTTGCTTTTTGTTTTTCTAAAAGTTGGATTCCATATTCAGAAACTTTACCTCTTCTGCGGGAATTACCATGCTGTCCGGGAGGATAATTTTTCTTATCTAAATATTTATCCGGGCCGAAAATCGGTTCACGAAATCGACGTGCAATTTTTGTTTTTGGACCTATATATCTTGCCATTTTTTTGTATCTATTAAATATTAAATAAACTAATTAAACTCTACGACGTTTTGGAGGGCGACAACCATTGTGTGGCAATGGTGTAACATCCATAATTTCGGTAACTTCGATTCCACTGGAGTGAATGGTGCGTATTGCAGATTCTCTACCAGAACCGGGGCCTTTTACATAGACTTTTACTTTACGTAGACCTAGGTCGTATGCCACTTTTGAACAATCTGTGGCTGCCATTTGACCGGCGTAGGGGGTGTTCTTTTTCGAACCACGGAAACCCATTTTACCAGCCGAAGACCAAGATATAACTTGACCTTCATTATTGGTAAGCGAGATAATAATATTGTTGAAAGATGCGGAAACGAATGCTTTTCCGACGGTCTCAACTTTTACTACTCTTTTCTTTGAAACTTTTGAAGTTTTTGCCATAATGCTATAATTTCTCTCTTGCTTCTAATGATTACTATTTAGTTGCTTTTTTCTTATTTGCAACAGTTTTTCTTTTCCCTTTTCTGGTACGTGCATTGTTTTTTGTACTCTGTCCACGTAGGGGTAAACCAATACGATGACGGATACCGCGGTAACAACCGATGTCCATTAATCGTTTGATATTCATCTGAACTTCTGAACGAAGTGCACCTTCAATTCTCATGGTACCTACTTTTTCACGAATTGTTGCCAATTCATCATCGTTCCATTCATTAACTTTCTTGTCGTAGCTAATGCTCGCTTCGTCTAAAATTTGACGAGCAGTACTGCGTCCTATTCCGAAAATATAGGTTAAACCTACTTCTCCTCTTTTGTTTTTGGGTAAATCTACACCAGCGATTCTTGCCATATAAGTTTATTGCTTTAAATTAATTAATTTTATCCTTGACGCTGTTTGAATTTTGGATTCTTTTTGTTGATCACATATACAACGCCTTTACGACGAATTACTTTGCAATCTTCAGAACGTTTTTTTACGGATGCTCTTACTTTCATGATTCAATTTTATTATTTGTATCTAAATGTTATTCTTCCTTTGGTTAAATCATATGGAGACATTTCAATTTGCACTTTATCTCCAGGTAAAATTTTAATATAGTGCATTC
>JAQUHH010000245.1 GCA_028683685.1 Bacteroidales bacterium | reverse complement strand
AATCCTACTTTTTTTTGTTTAGTAGCACTAAATTAGGTGAAATTTTCGTGCGGTAAAACATTGTGTAAAATACTTATTCACAATGTTTTATCCGCTTTTGTTGATAACTTTTTTGCGGATTTAAGGTTAACCTTAAAATTGTTTTTTATGAGAAACAGAAGATCGATGCCTACCCTTGTTGCAGACGAATCGAACTGTTTTCCAAGGAGCAATTTATCAATGTTTTTAACATAGGAAGCTTGCTGACGAATTCAGACACTACTAATTTAAAACAAAAAAACGACTACTCCTCTTCTTCTTCGTGGGTATGTCCAATATGATAAATGCAATTGTGAAACACAACCAACAATTGAGTAAGATGGATTCCCCATCGGTGGATAAACCATTCTCTGGCATTGCGGACGGCACATTCTTGCGATGCCAAAAGCTGTTTTGAATAAAGGGTGTGAAAATCTTTTAAATCTTGATAGATATCGCATAAATCTTCGGCTATTTTATCTGCTTCATCGCCACAGTCGCAATGTCCATCCTCACAATTTTCCGAAAACTTTTCCTTTAATTCAACATATAGACCTTGGTATTCCTCTTCGGTCACAAAACGCTCGTCGGCTTCTTCATTGGCAGGAATAATTTTAGGAATTAAACTTCCTTTTAAATACATCAATGGAAAAATCTTTTGCAGAAAATTCATGATGGTATATTTGTCATACTTAGAATTATTGGAAATGAACTTAATATACTCTTCTGAAATAGTGAGAAGTTCCAACACGTGTTTCGACTCAATAATGTCTAAATCAGCGGTATGCTCTATCTCTTCATAAAATTGATTTTCCATATTATAGTTGCTTTAAAACTCGATTAATAACTGAACAAGCTTCTTCAATTTCTTCCATGGTAATTACCAAAGGAGGTCCAATTCGCATGCTTTTAGAATTAAACAAAAACCAATCGGTAATAATTCCATTTTCAAGACAAAGATCGATAATTTTTTTATTAATTTCAAAACTTTCAAATTCAATAGCCATCATCAAACCTTCCTGACGAAAATCTTTAATTAAAGAAGGATGCTGAATTAATGCTCTAAAAGCTTCCGCTTTAATCGGAATATCATTTATAAGTTTTTCATTTTCAATCACCTCAATTGTAGCCAAGGCAGCCGCACAACAAACTGGATGTCCTCCAAATGTAGTCATGTGTCCAAGAATTGGATGTATCGAAAAAGTTTGCATAATTTCTTTGGATGAAATAAAAGCTCCAATCGGCATTCCTCCACCAAAACCTTTGGCAATGGTTATAATATCGGGCAATAAACCCACATTTTGAAATCCAAACATAGTTCCCGTTCGACCAAAACCAGTCTGTATTTCATCACAAACAATTAAAGTTTGAGTCTCTTTGCATTTTTGTTGTAGGGCTTTCCAATATTCTTTTGAAGCGCTTAAAATTCCAGCTTCTGCTTGAATTGCTTCAATCACTACGGCGGCCGTTTTATGGGTAATTAAAGACAAATCTTCCATACTTCCATGACGAATGCGTTTGGTATTGGGCAAAAGCGGCTCAAAATGACTTCTGTATTCATCGTCTCCAATAATACTCAACGCACCTAAAGTGCTTCCATGATAAGAATTGTGACAACTGATAATTTCCGATTTTTGGCTATACTTTCGAGCCAACTTAATCGCTCCTTCAATGGCTTCGGAACCTGAATTTGTGAAATAGGTACACGATAAATTTTCGGGCAATAAAGAGGCTAATTTTTCAGCCAATTTCACCTGTGGTGACTGAATATATTCTCCATACACCATCAAGTGCATAAAAGTTTCGGCTTGTTTTTGAACGGCAGCAACTACTTTGGGATGGCAGTGGCCCACATTGCTGACTGAAATACCAGAAATTAAATCCAAATAGGATTTTCCATTTACATCAAAAAGATGAAGTCCTTTTGCTCGGTTAATTTCGATGGCCAAAGGCATGGGCGATGTTTGAGCACAATGCTCAAAAAAAAGATGACGTGTTGATGACATTTTATTCTATTTTATTCAAAATCAGCATGAACGCCTATCCAAATACATTCTGGCTGAATTGAAGTTTTTGTTATTCTGTGTTTTTTATGACGTGGGATAAAAAGATGTTCGCCAGTTTTTAAATCAACGAATTCATTGTTTTCAAAAGCAATTGTTGCACTGCCCTGAATAAGGATTACCCACTCGTCTTTATCTTGATTATACCAAATATTTTCTGCATCCGAATTTCCTTTGGATATAATTCTTTCAATTTTAACTTTGGAAGATTCTACTAAAGTTTCAAAGAATTCTCCCTTTGAAAAATCATGATTTGGATTTGAAAATATAGATTTTGATTTCATTTTTCATTAAATAAAATCAACAATTCCTTTTCCTTCTCTAATAATTTCTATTTCTTCGCCCGTGCAATCAATAATAGTAGAGGGTTCATTATCGCCAAATCCTCCATCAATTACAATATCAACCAAATCGCCATAGCGCTCGTTAATTAATTCAGGATCGGTTGTGTATTCTAGAATTTGATCTTCATCTTTAATGGATTTTGAAAGAATTGGATTTCCTAGTTCTTTGACAATTTCTCTAATAATATTATTGTCTGGAACTCTTATTCCAACCGTTTTCTTTTTGCTTGCTAGCAATTTTGGAACCTTATTGCTGGCATTTAAAATAAAAGTATAAGGTCCAGGCAGAACACTTTTCATTATTTTAAAAATAGTATTGTTCAGTGGTTTTGAATAGTCTGATAAATGACTTAAGTCGGAACAGATAAACGAGAACATCGTTTTATCTTTTTTAATATTCATTATTTCCGTAATACGCTCTACTGATTTGTGGTTTAAGATGTCGCAACCAATCCCATAAATGGTGTCCGTTGGATAAATAATGACACCACCATCTTTCAGACATTCAACTATTTTCTGGATATCTCTTGGGTTTGGGTTTTCGTTATAAAGTTTTAGTAACATAAGTCCCCCTTTTTGTAAATAAAAAAAGGGTAAGCTACTTATATCGCACCGCTACAACCATCGTACCCTTGCTTCCTTCCGAACCTGGGGGAGTTTAATAGGAGCTGGTCGTATAAGACTTACCCAACTGCAAAAATACGATTTTTTTGTTTACCAACAAACAATTCGAGAAATATTTTTTCTAATTAAATAAAAATAACAAATGCAAAGATTCTTACATAAACAAGGCATAGAACAAAGACAATTCAAATTAAACGGATTAGAAAACAGCTTTCATTCCTGAAAATCAGAGCCATATCTATCCTTGTTTGCAAATCAGCAGAGCATTATTCCGGCATATCTTCGCAAACTTGTTTTAGTTTCAACATAATTTGGTCGGCAAAATTTTGCAAAGGCTTTTTAGCCATCATGGCAATCATTGGCGGAATATCGACATTTAAAAAAGCAATTGCTTCGCAGGATTTATCGCTCTTCTCTGAAATCTGACAAATCATTTCCAAACTAAATGGTTTATCGGCAGTTGCTGTATAAACAACTTTAGAGGGACGAGTTTTTTCACTGACATGCAATGTGATTTTTGCCATTCCTTGAATTTCAAAAGAACACTGATCTTCGCTTGAAGTCCAGTTTTTTATTTGTTCGGGCAATACTTTTCCAAAATTATTACAGTTGCTAATGTAATCAAAAACCAGATTACTGCTTCTATTGATAAGCGTTTTGTTGCTTTCTATTTTCATCAAAATAATGATTAATGGTAATTAAAATTGTACTTAAAAATGAAACGATTCTATTTTTCTTCAAATTTTGCACTCCAATCGGCTGGCGATTTTTTCCAAACTTTCAATGTTTCAAATTCATGAGCATTAATATAATTAATCTCCAAAGCTGTTTCCAACAAATGAGAATAATCGGTAATAGTTTGCAAATCAACTACTTCTCGAACAAAAGCCGCCAATGCGTTGGGA
>JAQUHH010000244.1 GCA_028683685.1 Bacteroidales bacterium | reverse complement strand
ATGAATTCTTCGCTCGAAAATCAGCCTATTTTTCAAAAGCCAAAGAAAGTGAACAAGAGAATCTCGTCAAAAAAACAGATCTTATTGAAAAAATAAAAACCTTCGAATATACCGAAAGTAAAAATGATGATTTTGAACACTTAAAAGCATTTCAACGCGAGTGGAATGAAATTGGACATGTTCCCATCAAAGAAAAAGAACGCTTGTATACCGAATACAAAACTGCTTTGGACGCTCATTTTGAAAAGCTAAAAATAAGCTCGGGCGAACTAAGAAAAAGTCGCTATAATGCAAAATTAGAATCTATTATGGATTCTCCAAATGCAGACAGAGCCATTGAAAAAGAACGTCGATTCTTGTTCGGCAAAGCAAATCAATTGAAAGAAGACATTCAGCTATGGGAAAACAACATTGGCTTTTTTGCTAAATCTAAAAACGCTCAGTTACTAGCTGCCGAATTCAACAAAAAAATCGAAGATGCACGCAAAGAACTCAGCGATATTGAAGACAAATTAAAATTACTGACCGGTGGAAATTAAATTTTTTAATAGAATTTAAATTCGCATAAAAAAAAACGTTTGAGCATTTCAAACGTTTTTTTTTATGGTTGACTTTCATTTTTGGGTCGAACTATCAAAAAAATATCTTCCTCTTCCCTTTTCATTAAAAACTTTTCCCTGGCATATCGTTCTAACATTTCTATATCATTTAGCAAATCTTCCGTCGTAGATTTATTCTCCTGAATCTCATTTAAATAATATTCTCTTTCTTTTTCAACTTTGTTAAGTTCGTGGAGCATATTATATTGTCGAATAAAATTATTAGAATCAATAAAAAGCATATACCCTAAGAAAATTAATAATGCAATAATATATTTGTTTTTCAGATACTTAATCCAAATCATATTCGATACATATTTTCTACAAATATAGTTTAGTTTTATTGAAAAATATCTATGTCTGAAAAAAAAGATTCACAGCTACGTGTTAATATTGTTTATAAAGAAACTACTGAAGACTAAAAAAGAGATTTTAGAGTACCAATATCAAACATAAAAGGATTCTTTTGAATATTTTGAAAAATTATTTAAAAAATAGTGCAAAACAATAGAAAAAAATCGTAATTTTGCAAGCTCAATTAAAAAACAAAAAAATAATTATTATGCCAACAAGAATTAGATTACAACGTTTCGGTAAAAAACACAAACCTTTTTATCATATTGTTGTAGCAGATGGTCGTGCACCACGTGATGGCCGTTCAATAGAAGATATTGGAACTTATAATCCAATGACCAATCCAGCTTCTATTAATTTAAATTTCGACAGAGCAATGTATTGGATTAGCGTTGGAGCATCTCCTTCTGATACCGTACGTTCTTTGCTTAGTCGCGAAGGTGTTCTTTACAAAACTCACCTTATGGGTGGAGTTGCTAAAGGAGCTTTCACTCCTGAAGTAGCTGAAGAAAAATTTGCTCAATGGAAAGAAGAAAAACAAGCAAATATTGTAAAAGTTGCAAAAGAATCTGAATTACAGTCAAAAGCAGCAAAAAAGAAAGCTTTTGAAGCAGAAACAAAAGTAAAAGAAGCTCGCGAAGCATCTTTAGCTCAAAAACGTCAAAAAGAAGCCGATGCCATTGCGAAAGCAAAAGCTGATGCTCAACCCGTAGTTGAAGAAGCTCCTGTAGTTGAAGCAAAAATTGAAGAAGCTCCCGTAGTTGAAGAAGCTCCCGTGATTGAAGCTAAAATCGAAGAAGCTCCCGTAGTTGAAGAAACTCCCGTAGTTGAAGCAAAAATCGAAGAAGCTCCCGTGGTTGAAGCAAAAACCGAAACTGAACCAGTGACCGAAGAAGCTCCAGAAGTGGAAGTGAAAACGGAAGAAAAACCAGAAGCTTAATCCTAAGTTATTAAAAATGATTGCAATCGACGATTGTTTTTACTTAGGAAAAATCACAAAGCTTTTTGGCTATAAAGGAGAAGTGAATTTATTTTTAGATACAGATACTCCTAAAAATTATTATACTATCGAATCAGTTCTTCTTGACGTTCAAGGGGAACTGATTCCTTTTATGATACAAAGCATAAAACAGAAAAATAAAAACAATTTAGTGGTTTCTTTTCATCACATAAGCCCTGATGAAATATCCACTTATATCAACGCATCCGTATTTTTGCCTCTAAGCAAATTGCCTCCATTAAGTGGAAATAAATTTTATTATCACGAAGTAAAGTCATATACTGTAATTGATAGCACATATGGCTTAGTTGGAAAAGTAAATGACTTTTTTGAAAATCCAGGACACGACATCATGAGTGTCATCAATGAAAATAATCAAGAAATTTTAATTCCTGTTGTAGACCATTTTTTCGAGAATTTAGATCGAAAAAATCAAATTATATACATTTCTGCTCCAGAAGGACTTATTGAGTTGTATGTTTCGTAATGGGAAGTTTTGAATTTCAATTTAAACAATTTGGTATAAATCATTCCAATTCAACTATGAAAATTGGAACAGATGCTATTGTTTTGGGGGCTTTGATAGAAAACAATGATGCAAATTCAATTTTGGAAATTGGCACTGGATGCGGAATCATTAGCCTGATGCTAGCACAGCGATTTCAAGCAAAAATCACCGCTGTCGAAATCGATCTAAAATCAGGAAAACAGGCTCAGGAAAACATTGACGCATCTCCATGGAAAGATAGAATTGAAGTTATTCAAGGGGATATTAGAATGATAAATTTGAATAAAAAATTCGATTTAATTGTTTGCAATCCACCCTATTTCCAAAATGATTTACAATCTAATTCATCTTCAAAAAAACTAGCTCGTCACTCTAATACATTGACTTTTGATGAACTTCATCAAACATCATCAACACATTTAAAAGAAGACGGATATTTATGGGTAATTCTGCCTCCTTTAGGATTTCATCAATTTAGCAATAGTGCAAACAATCACTCATTTTATTGTACAAACCAGATTGATATTTTCGCATCCATTCAGCATTCTTGCACATTAATTGTTTCAAAATGGGGAAAAAGAAAAGGCACTAAAATTAATAGCTCGCTCTACCTTAGAAACATTGATGGAACTTATTCGGATGAATATCAGGAAGCAACCAAAGCATTTCATCCCGTAAGTTATTTTTTATGAAAACTTGTGTTTTTCAAGAAAATACCTTAGTTTTGTAAATTCATAAATTCAACAATCGCAATTATGTTGAAGTATCTTCTTCGTCCATTTGCCTTTTTGTATGGTTATATAATGTTAATCCGACGTTTTTTATATACTAAAAATATATTTAAACGCCATACTTTTGATTTGCCTATTATTTTAGTAGGCAATATTTCAGTTGGAGGCACTGGAAAAACACCTCATGTTGAACACATCATTCACTTACTGTCTGATAATCATAGAGTTGCATGTATCAGTCGAGGTTATAAACGAAAAAGCAAGGGTTTTATCAGGGCCAGTGGCAACGAAAGTGCCACCATAATTGGCGACGAACCTGCACAATTTAAAACTAAATTTAAAGACTTAATCGATGTAGTTGTCTGTGAAGACAGAGTTGCAGGCATTCAACAAATGTTAAAATCCAACCCTAAACCAGAAATAATAATTATGGATGATGGCTATCAGCATTTAGCTGTCAAGGCTGGATTCTCGATAATATTAACCGATTTTTATCATCCTTATACCAAAGATTATCCATTGCCATCAGGCCGACTCAGAGAATTCAAATCGGCAGCCAAAGAGGCTGACATTATTATAGTTACAAAATGTCCGACGATTGTTTCTCCCTTAGAAATAAAAAAAATAAAAAAAGAGCTCAAACTGGAGAAACATCAGACTTTATTGTTTTCCCATCTAAAGTACCACAATTGGATTCCGCTCACAGAAGCAGCAAAAGGCAAAGGATTTTGCAAGAAATGCACTCAAATTTTACTTGTAAGTG
>JAQUHH010000243.1 GCA_028683685.1 Bacteroidales bacterium | reverse complement strand
TCATGCCATTTTGGTCTCCAATATAATCCCGATATTCCATAGAAATTTGAACGTATTTTCGAGCCCGTTGAGAATCTCTCATATGGAAATAAGCATTCGCCATATTGTTGTATGCATCAGCCAAAGTTCTAAAATTTCGAGTTTTAGAAGCCAGATAAATAGCCACTTGATTGGTTTTCACCGACCATGAATAATATTCCAAATCATTCATTACAGCACTTATGTGAGTTAAGGTCTGCGAAAGCATCTCTAATTCTGCAAATTCATACAAAATAGAAGCCGCTTCGATAAATGCATACATTGCTTTTTTCTCGTTCCCAAGATAATAATGAACCGTGCCTATGTTATCCAAAGACTGAGCAACTCCCACTTCATTTCCGACCGATTTTTCGAGATGATAGGAACGAATATGCATTTTCAGAGCAGGCTCATAGTCTCCCAAAACGGAATAAACTAAGGCTAAGTTGTTTACGCAGGCGGCAACACCAATTGTGTCTTGAAGCTTCTGATAGAAAAGAATTGATTTTTTAAAAAAAAGTATAGAAGCATCAAAATCAGAAGAATACAAACAGAGGACCCCTTGCATTTTCAGAGCATCTGCCTGTCCTTTATCATACTTTATTTTTTGAGACCTAACAAATGCACGTTCCGAATATTGTTTTGATTTTTCTGGATTTAAAAACCGATGATGGTGAGCTAATAAAATCAAACTATCAACCTCAGCTGCTGATTGAGTATAAACAAAACCAGAACTCACACTTAAAAGCACAAACAAGAATGCGGTATAAATAACAGATAATTTTTCAGTTTTAATCATATTTTTGTTTTTAACTTTATCATTCTAAACTCAAATAAGGTTTTAATTTATTAAACAACTCGTCATACATTAAAGTCGCCTCCTTTAACTCTTCAAGACGATTGAAGCGACCAAACTGTTGTCGATGAACATCAATTGACTTTGCAATATAATAATCGATATATGGATGTTTAAGCAATTCTTTTACATCGGCTTTATTAATGTTTATTTTTCTAATTTCAGAATCATTAATCGACAAATAGGGAGTCACTTTTTCCACTCGAGCACTATCCATTCCGTAAACTTCAAAAAGCTGACTTGCATCATAAAACCCACCTAAACGTTCGCGGTAATTAAAAATCCGACGCGACAAAGCGACTCCAATTCCCGGAATTTTTCGCAAATCAAAAGTATCCGCTTTATTTAAATCAATGGGCTCATGGCGAAACTCTACTTTTTGGGGTTTAGCAGCCACAAACTTACTACTGTCTGCTGGAATTACAATATAAGGTTCCAAAATATCAAAATCATCATCGCTAATGGCATACATCTTTCTAAAATCTTCGTTGGTTCGAAACGTTCCTCCTTTTTGTGTATATTTTTGGATGGATTTTACTTGCCAATCCGACAAACCCAATCGTTTCCAGTCGTTTTCAGACATTTTATTGGGATTGAATTCAAAAGGAGTTAAGGCCTGTTTGGAAACAGAATAATCAACACGATTAAAATTAACAGCATAACTATTTAGTGCTGAGCCTCCAGAGTCATTTAATGTTCGATATTTTTTGACAAAATTTTCCATTTCCAATTTGGCTTTTTCCGAAACTACATACTCTTTTTTAACAAAAAAAGGCATCAAAAGATAAGATAGAATAATCAGAAACAATATAAATAGCAAAACTAGAGAACCATTTCGCTCTCGTTTATTAAAATCGAACAAATCTTTCCAGTTTGCCATCAATGATGATTAAAATATTTCTGCTAAAATAAGAATAAAAAGCGCATATCATAATTATTTCCTAATAAAAGAAAAAAATAATCTCAAAAAACTCAAATCATCAAAAAGTAGTATCTTTGAAACTTAATTTTAATAAATCCTTATGAACAAAACAGCTTTCATCCTAATTATTAGCACATTGATCATATTTTCATCGTGCAAAACCCAACAAAACAAATCGGACGAAACAAGCACGCCAGAGCAGACTACTAAAAACGACACACTTGTGATTCAAGGCGTAGAAATTACGCTCAATTTAGATACAATTATCCCTAAAGAACCCGCTCTGGAAGAGAGAATTATTGATTTTGCACATGATTTTCAAAAAAACATCGCTCCCAAACAAAAAGCAAATTATGTGAGCTCGCCTGTTTCGCTCTATTTGGCCATGGGAATGATTTATGAAGGGGCAAAAAACAATACTTTAGAAGAGATTCAAAACACCATGAATTTTCCAAAAAGCGAATTGTTTTATGAGCAAATGAGTCCTTATTACAAAGCCCTGTTGGAAATGAACGCCGACACTAATATGAAAATGAATATTGCAAATAAGGTATACCTGGAAAATTCATTTCAAATTTTGCCCGAATATCAACAAAATTTAAATACTCTTTTCAAAACAAATATTGAAAAAGTTGACTTCAAAAATCAATTTTCTAAAGTAGAAAACCAAATTAACAAATGGGTGGAGAAAGAGACTCAAAACAAAATCAAACAGCTTTTACCCAAAAGCACATTAACCAAAGAAACCTTGATGGTTTTGGTGAATGCAATATATTTGAAAGCCGCTTGGCGCTATCCTTTTAACGAATCAGCCACTACTGAGAAGGACTTTTTCATCAACGAAAAAGAGACTGTGAAAACCAAATTTATGACTCAACGAAAAAAAGGCTTTAAGCATTATTCCAACAAAAGAATTTCCGTTTTGGAAATACCATATAAAACAAACCATTTATCCTTGCTAATTATCCTTCCTAAAACGAGCACTAATGAAAAAATAAATAGATGGATTCCAAATCAAAACGAATATCAATACTATCTTGATCATTTAAAATATAAAACGGTTTACATGGAAATTCCAAAATTCAAAATTGAATCAAACTTCGATTTGGGCGAACATTTATCAAGCATGGGAATAAAGGAAGCATTTACCAATTTTGCTGATTTTTCAGGAATTTCTGGAAAGAAAGAGGCTAAAATAGACAAAGTCATTCAAAAAGTATTTTTCGAAATAGATGAAAAAGGAACCGAAGCAGCAGCGGCAACAGCAGTGGTTATGGTTCGCACTACATCCGTAAATCCAAAAGTAGACACACCTGTAAACTTTATTGCCAACAAGCCTTTTATCTTTATTTTAAAAGAAAACACAAACAATACTCCTCTTTTTATAGGAACCTATTCAAGACCTTAAAAGAAGAGCTTGCAAAACGACATTCTTTTTTACTGCGACAGCATTTTGGCTCCCCATTATTCCACCTCGAATTAAAATTAATTCAACGAAGCATTGCAATGGTGAACTCGAGATATCAATCTTAAAAACCAACTCAGCGAGTGGCAGAAAACAATCTCTAAAACATCTAAAACCGTGCGAGGGCATGAAAAAACGGCGAGCGTGGCGGGAGTGAGAATGACATTAAGCATTACAAATCTTAAAAGTGCCTTTTACTCAACCTCCATGGAATTTTATAATATAAACCGTATCTTTTGCGTCTACTCATCTTTAAAATTTATTTCCATAGCTACTGCTATGCAAAGAAATTTTGCATCAATTAGTCACAAAATCTACTATTTTCTAAATACAAAATTCCAAAGAGGATGAGTATTGCATCGTTTCGGTTTTTCCGAAACCAACTTTTAGTAGATTTGTTGCTTAATGTCAGTGCGGGAGGAAGCATCGTTTTTTCTTGATTTTTTTGGATACTTTTTTTATCAAGAAAAAAAGTATCAAAGAAGTCCATCCGACCGAAGGGAGGATACCGAAAACAGCAACTAGCCACAATGACATAACAATTATAAACTTATAAAAAGCTGTATTCTTATAATAATCAATCTGAAGGGATTGAATGTTTATAGAAATAAACATTACAACGAAACTTCACGACCTTGAAGAGGTCGCATGTTGTATTTATAATCTTAAGATTTTCAAGATAGCTTTTCCGCTCCAAATTAAAAG
>JAQUHH010000242.1 GCA_028683685.1 Bacteroidales bacterium | reverse complement strand
AATGTTTGACCTTCGCAAACCGCGTTAACATTGGGAGATTTTGTGGCAGTTGGAGATTCCGGAGCGGCTGTAACTTCCCAATAGTATTGCGAACTTGCAGAACTTCCGCAGTTTTCACCATCGCAAGTTTTTCTAATTTCTATTAAATTTGTATCGCTGGCTACTGCCGCAAAACTGGAAGGAGTTGTGCTCCAAACAGTCCAAGTAACGCCATTGTCCGTACTGTGACGATATTCAATTTCGCAGTTTCCTGTTCCGCCACCATTGTCGGTAAGATCGCTTAATGTTAATGTTTGACCTTCGCAAACCGTGTTAACATTGGGCGATTTTGTGGCAGTTGGAGCTTCTGGAGCGGTTGTAACTTCCCAAAAGTATTGCGAACTTGCAGAACTTCCGCAGTTTTCACCATCGCAAGTTTTTCTAATTTCTATTAAATTCGTATCGCTGGCTACTGCCGCAAAACTGGAAGGAGTCGTGCTCCAAACAGTCCAAGTAACGCCATTGTCTGTACTGTGACGATATTCAATTTCGCAGTTCCCTGTTCCGCCACCATTATCGGTAAGGTCGTTTAATGTTAATGTTTGAACTTCGCAAACCGTGTTAACATTGGGCGATTTTGTGGCAGTTGGAGCTTCCGGAGCGGCTGTAACTTCCCAAAAGTATTGTGAAGCCGCTGAACTTCCAGAGCCTACACCATCACATGTTTTTCTAATTTCTATTAAATTTGTATCGCTGGCTACTGCCGCAAAACTGGAAGGAGTTGTGCTCCAAACAGTCCAAGTAACGCCATTGTCTGTACTGTGACGATATTCAATTTCGCAGTTTCCTGTTCCGCCACCATTATCGGTAAGGTTGCTTAATGTTAATGTTTGACCTTCGCAAACCGTGTCAACATTGGGCGATTTTGTGGCAGTTGGAGCTTCAGGAATGGTTGCGACGGACCAAGAGTAATGAGAAACAGATGAATGTTCATAATTATCTGTTTTTCTAATTCCATAATTATCAGAAATTGAAAAATAAATTGTTTCTATATTTTTTGTCTTTTCTGGTGAATTATCAACCGAGTAATAGGTTGTTTTGGGAAAAGCTTGAGATAGCAATAAAAATATAAATATTAGAGTAAAATATGTTCTGTAAAAGGGATTCATATGATTTTTTGTTAGAGGCTTTTTACTCTTAATGAGATTCTAATTAAAGATGAAACAAATATAATGAAATAATAATGATAAGACATATTTTTATATAGAATAGTGTGTTAAAAAATTAAAATTTAGAAAATTATTTTTATTTGTGATTCTAAAAGAGTCAATTGAAAATAAAATATTATAAATTTTCGCAGTATTGAAATAAAATTCTTATTTTCGTCAAAAAAAAACAATGATAACACTGGATGACAAAAGAGTTAAAAGCTTTTTGAAAGAAGTTGATTTTCAGAAATATGATACGAAATTAAAAAAAGCCCATTCAAGTTTGATACGTCGTTCTGGCAAAGGGAATGAGTTTTTGGGATGGCTCGATTTGCCTGATATGATGCTTGATTCTGGCGAACTTACAGAAATTCAGAAAGTGGCTGATAGATTGAAAAGGCTTTCTGAAATTGTAGTTGTAATTGGCATTGGAGGTTCCTATCTGGGTTCGCGAGCCGTGATTGAAGCTTTGGGTTCCAATTTCAAATCATTAAATTACTCCAAAGGAAATCCGTTGGTTGTTTATGCAGGTCACCAAATAGGAGAGGACTATATGGTTGATTTATTGGAGCTTCTGAATAACAAAGAGTATAGTTTAATCATAATTTCCAAATCGGGAACTACGACCGAGCCTGCTATTGCTTTTCGGATTTTGAAAAATCATTGTGAGCAAAAGTATGGTAAAACAGAGGCTCAACAACGAATTGTAGCCATTACAGATGCTTCAAAAGGAGCTTTGAAATCGGTGGCAAATAAAGAAAATTATTCAACTTTTGTAATCCCAGATGATGTGGGTGGACGTTTTTCGGTCTTGACAGCGGTAGGTTTACTTCCCATTGCCGTTAGCGATTTTGATGTCAGTCAATTGTGTTTGGGAGCTTCTCAAATGAGAAAAACTTGTTTGGAAGAGGGTGAAAATAATCCGGCCATGAAATATGCGTTAGTACGCAATTTGTTATACGCTCAAGGCTATAAAATTGAATTGATGGTGAATTATTTGCCTTCGCTGGTTTATTTTACCGAATGGTGGAAACAGCTTTATGGCGAGAGTGAAGGAAAAGAGAACAAAGGCTTGTTTCCTGCTGGTGTGAGTTTTAGCACCGATTTGCATTCGATGGGACAATATGTTCAGCAAGGGGAAAGACATCTGTTTGAAACCATGATTTGGGTTGAAAAAGCCCAGAAAAAAATGCTTGTTCCGTTGGATAAAGAGAATTTGGATGGCTTGAATTTTCTTGCCGGAAAATCGATTAATGAAGTGAATGAAAAGGCTTTTATTGGAACTACCATGGCTCATTTGGACGGACAAGTTCCGGTGATTCATCTTCGGATTCCCGAAGTTAATGAAAAAACATTGGGAGCTTTAATTTATTTTTATGAATTTGCCTGTGCATTAAGTGCTTATATGATTGATGTAAATCCATTCGACCAGCCTGGAGTGGAAGATTATAAGGAAAACATGTTTGCAATGCTGAATAAACCTGGTTTTGAAACTTTGCGTTCAGAATTGATTAAAAGATTATAATATGGATTTAATTAATTGATTATGAGTTTTATAGATTTGATAAAGAAACGAAGAAGCATACGTAAGTTTTCTGACACTAAGATAGATCGAGTTTTGATAGAAAAATGTTTAGAGGCGGCTCGTTTGTCGCCTTCGGCATGCAATGCTCAACCTTGGAAATTTATTGTGGTTGATAACCCAGAATTAAAAGAGAAAGTAGCTCATGAGTCATACGGATTGTTTGATTCCTTTAATAAATTTACGCATCAGGCACCCGTTATGGTGGTGGTGGTGACCGAAAAAGCCAATTTGACCTCGCAAATGGGAACTTTGATAAAAAAAATCCAATATCCATTTATTGATATTGGAATTGCCGCCGAACATTTTTGTTTGCAAGCGGCCGAACTTGGATTGGGAACCTGCATGATTGGTTGGTTTAATGAAAAACCATTAAAAGAAATCCTGTCGATTCCTAAAAGTAAAAAAGTTGTTTTGATGATTGCTTTGGGATATCCAGTGGTAGAAAAGGAAGTGGATAAAAAACGAAAATCTTTGGATGAAATGAGCAGTTTCGACAGCTATTGATGGTTACGGAAAGAATCAGACTCTCATTTTTTGAACCGTGGTAATTTGTTGAGTTTATAGACGTTTGAAAAAGTATTTTAAGAATCATTTAAAACATAAACCTTTGAAAAATTATTTTGAGAAAGAATTTGAGTTACGGTACTACGACATGAGTCAATCTGGAGAGGCAAGTCCAACGACGATGCTAGCTTTGCTAGAAGAGACCGCCGCCGATCACTGTCATTCTATAGATTATAGTTTGTATGATCTTGAAAAACAAAATATTGGATGGGTCTTACTTTCTGGATTTATGGAAATGGATCGCTATCCAGTATATAAAGAGAAAATTATCATTCGAACTTGGCTTTCCTCCTATTCCTTGGTGAAAGGGATTCGGGAAAATATTATTTATGATGAAAACAGAAATATTATTGGAAGATCAAAGGGTTTATGGCTTTTTTATGATATAAAAAGGAGAAGACCGGTGCAAGTTTTTGATTCTATTATCGAACGCTGGTCAATTTACGAAGAAGAGAGTGTGAATCATGATATTACAAAGAAAATCAAAGCTTTTGATTTTACTTTAGAAGCGAAGGAATTTGAAGTTTGCCGATTTGATGTTGACACAAATAAGCATGTAAATAATCTTAGATATTTGCAATGGTTATTGGAGTCGGTTCCCGAAGAGATTATCGATAATTATTATCTACA
>JAQUHH010000241.1 GCA_028683685.1 Bacteroidales bacterium | reverse complement strand
TAATCGCTTTTTTAATGATGTTGAAGATTTCCAAATAATGACATTAATTTACAACAATTTACAAAAAGAATTTTCCGAAAATGTTCATTTTGAGTACTTTTCAAAAAACTTCCAGAAAGTTAAATATCAAACAGAAGAAAATATTAAAATCCAAGCAGCTCTTGAAATTGGGAAACCCATTCCTGATTTTAGCTTTTTTACAGTCGAAAAAGGAGTTGTCAGCCCAAGCACATTCAAAAACGAAAAAACAATTCTCTTTTTCTGGAGTTTTTTATCAAAAAAATCCATCGATCTCATGCCCCAATTAAAAGAGCTAGCAAAGCAAACCAAGACTAGAGTATTGGCCATTTCATTCAACATAAACGAGGAA
The DNA here is from genome assembly GCA_028683685.1 of Bacteroidales bacterium. GTDB lineage: Bacteria > Bacteroidota > Bacteroidia > Bacteroidales > WCHB1-69 > JAQUGA01. Next base: position 3,605 of record JAQUHH010000241.1, on the reverse strand, counting down.
GATGCACTCCAATTTGCTCAAAAAAACCTGACTTTTGCACTTAATGCCAACGAAGACAAAATGTTTGAAAGCCAAGCTGCAAAGACCTATGATGTTAAAGCAACACCTGCTTTTATTTTGGTGGACATGGAAGGAAAAATCCGCTGTCGAACCTCCGATTTCGATATTTTAAAAGAAGAAACGGAAAAAATATAAATTAAAGCATGAAAACAAAGTTTTTAGTATTTATTATTTTAATTTCTTCCTTGTTGTCACTACGAGGACAGTCAGAATATTGGCAGCAGGAAGTAAATTACAAAATAAAAGTACAACTCAATGACAGCTTGCACACACTCACAGGTTTTATAGAAATGGAATACATAAATCATTCTCCTGATACGCTGGATTTTATCTATATCCACTTTTGGGCAAATGCTTTTTCCTCCGATTATACCGCTTATGCTAAGCAAAACAATTTGTTTTTAAGTTCCGACTTCTACTTTTCGAAACAAACACAAAAAGGGTACATCAACCAATTGGATTTTTCGGTAGATGAAATTCCCGCCAACTTAATTTTTGACAGTCAGCATCCAGATATTGCAAAATTAGTTTTGCCAAATCCAATATTACCAGGAGAAAAAAGGATTTTAAAATCTCCATTTTTTGTAAAAATCCCTCATGCTTTTTCACGATTGGGTCACATCGGACAATCTTATTACATTACACAATGGTACCCCAAACCCGCTGTTTATGACTCCGAGGGCTGGCATCCAATGCCCAATGTAGACATTGGTGAGTTTTATTCCGAATTTGGCAGCTTTTTTGTTGAAATTACTCTGCCCGAAGAATATATGGTGGCAGCCACAGGTCAACTCAGAAGTTTATCGGAAACAGAACGAATAAATCAAAGAATTGAGGATTCAAAACACGACACTTTGTTTTTTTTGAAAAATGATAACAAAAGTGGAAAACTTAAAACCATACAGTATTTTCAAAAAAAAATTCATGATTTTGCATGGTTTGCCGACAAAGATTTTCTTATTGATAAAAGTGCAGTTAAGCTACCTCTTACAGAGGAATTTGTAGAAACATATACTTTTTATCATGCCGAAAATCGCGATAAATGGTCGAAAGCAATAGAATATGTTAACAATGCTATATGGTTTTATTCGGATGAAGTTGGACCGTATCCCTATTCGCATTGCACTGTCGTAGAAGGACTTCCAGGCGTGGGAGGCGGCATGGAATATCCCATGATTACGCTTATTGGAGAAGACGGCTCGGATATTGGATTGGAAAGAGTGATTATTCATGAAATTGCCCACAATTGGTTTTATGGAATTTTTGGATTTAACGAACGGAAATATCCATGGCTTGATGAAGGATTTACTAGCTTTTATGAAAATGAATATATGCACTGGAAATATCCATATCACAATTTGATCAATTCACAAATGAATTTGTATGAAAACTTTTCCCCTAAAATATTCGGCATTAATAAATTAAAACCCGATTATCTACCATATATAGCTTTCCAATATCTGCAATCGAGAAATATTGATTCAAAAATGATTTTGGCTTCCTCTGAAATGAGTCCTGTTAACTATTTCATACAAAGCTACTTTAAGCCAATTCCACTATTAAAATCATTTCAACAATCCATCAATCAGTATACTTTTAAAGAAATAATGAATGATTTTTACAGTGATTGCAAATTTACTCATCCATCACCACAAAAAATTCAAAGTTATTTTGAAATGGAATCAAATCAAAATCTTTCATGGCTATTTCAAGACATCATTGAAAAAAACAAAAGCGTTGATTATAAAGTTTTGAATCTAAAAAAGGATAAATTAAAACCCAATAAAGCCAGTTTGAAAATCAAAAATAGAACTGGCACGGCCGCTCCTTTTTCAATCAGTATTTTAGATTCCAAAAACAGAGAAATTAGCAAAAAATGGCATCCTGGATTTCAAAATAAAGAAAAATTTGAATTGAATCTTGATGATTCTGCTCAAAAAATTGTCATAAATCAAGGTTTCACAGATATTGAGAACAGAAAAACAAACAACAGCATTCGCACTTCTGGAATTTTAAAGAAAGTAGATTTACCCAAGTTTCATTTTGTATATAGTGCATCAAAACTGGATTACACCCCCATTTTCGTAATGCCTACTTTAGGATACAATAAATACAACACTTGGATGCCGGGAATTTTACTTTACTCCGACCCCATCATTCTTCGAAATTTGGATTATGTCATCAATCCAATGTGGTCATTTAAGAGCAATTCATTGGTTGGAAATGCAGATATTGGCTATATTTTCAAACCAAAAAACACGAGTATTGCAAGCATTAAGATTGGAGCAGATGCAAGAAAATACAACTATCTTTTTGCAGGAAAAGAAAATGAATATTCAAGAATTTCACCAAAAATAGAAATTAATTTCAAAGATATTGTTTCTCGCAACATTCAAACCCGAATGGAAATACGTCATTATTTTATAAACCAAGGCGTTTATTTACTCTCTTCAGGACCTACCGGTGACATCCATAAAACAACTCAAATAAATCATCAACTTTCCCGTGTACATCTCGATTTTGAGAAAAACCATAAAATTCATCCACATAAACTTGCTTTTGATTTACAGTTTGATAAATCTGTTTTAAAAGCTTCTTTAGAATACAATTACACCTATTTCTACGCTAAAAAAAGCACTTTTGAATATCGAATTTTTGGGGGACAAATATTTAATAATAATTACAATATTGTTCCCAATTATCAATTCAGAGCGGACGGATTATCCACATCTTACGCAGGCAGCAACGATTATTTATTTGATCATACTTTGGTCGGACGTTCGGAGTCAAGTGGCTTGTGGTCGCACCAAATGTATATTCACGAAGGAGGTTTTAAAACAAGCACGCCACTTGGAGTTTCTAATTGGATTATTTCCTTAAATGCTTCTGTTGCCATACCAAAAGCACCCATAATTCGGATTTTTGCTAGCATTGCCACATACGACAAAGCAAAACGACAGCTGAGCAATGAAGGAAGCTTTATTTACGAAGCTGGATTTCAATTACGATTTATAAAAGACATTTTTGAAATTTATGTTCCTGTGTTTATTTCTCAAGATTTACGAATGGTAAATGAACTAAATAACAGAAAATATAGCGACAGAATAAGATTTGTATTAAATTTGGAGGCACTAAACCCATTCAAATACAAAACTTACTATCATCAATTACTAATGTAAGAACGATTATGAACACGATAAACGGCAAAGTTTACTTTATTTCTGATGCTCATTTAGGCGTTCCAGATTTTTCAAGCAGCCTTGAAAGAGAAAAAAAGCTAGTCAAATGGCTTTGTCAAATTGAAAAAGATGCCGATTATCTAATATTATTAGGCGATATATTCGATTTCTGGTTTGAATATAAATCAGTGATTCCCAGAGGGTACACTCGTTTAATGGGAAAGCTAGCAGAACTATCAGACAAAGGCATTCAAATCTATTTTTTTACTGGAAATCACGACATGTGGGTGCGGGATTATTTTAAAAAAGAACTTGGAATTAAGGTTTTAAACAAACCCGAAACATTCCTTATAAATGGCCTAAAAA
>JAQUHH010000240.1 GCA_028683685.1 Bacteroidales bacterium | reverse complement strand
TGCCATGGCTACCTCTTTATATGGCATAACGAAATATAAAACCAACGGTTATGCCAGTGAAATCATTCCCCCATATCGCCAACAAGAAAGTGAAATGCAGATGCTTACTTACTTTTTTCAACGACTGAATCGCCTTGAAATGCCTATTTTAGCAATGAAGTTTATCTATAATTTGAATCAACAAAACAAAAGCGATTATCTGAGCAATATAATCACAGACCTTGCTTCTGAAATAAAATCACAGAATATTAAATTAAAAGACTTTTCTAATCAAGAAGATTTCTCTAATGTGAGCTTAGAAGAACTTTACAATGGAGATAAAAAATCAAAATTTAAAAACGATCAGGTTTATCTCTCTTTTGCTTTTACAAACTTAATTGATTCGCCCGAATTTATTGAAATGTTTAATAAAGCAGAGTATGTGAAAAATGATGATATTGATGTTTTGAAAAAACGTAAATTTAAAAAAGTGAGCCACGAACCTATCTATAAGATTATCACCTTTAATCCATATTACGTAAAGATTGATCAAAGAAGAAAACAATCATTTAGAATAATGACCACACAGAAAAAAGAGATTCAATTGAAAAATGATCTTGTAAAAATGTCGGAAAAACTAAAGCTGGATAATAAAATCTATACTTCTCATCAATTTCCAGATGGAAACACCCAATATTATTCCGATTTTTCTCTTTTAAGTGATTGGTTTACAGAATTTATTAATGTTAATAACAATTTTGAAATGCACTATTATCAAAACCAATATATGGATGATTTTAAACAGAGAAATGCAACAAAATATCTAAATCTAATTGGTTTTTATTCGAATGTTTCAAAAACGTTCACCAAAGAAGGAATGAGAGAAGTAAAATCAAAATTGTTTCGTGCAAATATTCCGATGCTTATTTATACCCTTTTCACGCCTGATTATACTACTTCATACCAGCAATTATTGGTGGATATAGAAACTGGAAAAATTATTCAAGGAAACAGTGCTTATTCCAGCGATAATAGCCGATCTGATTTTATGAACAGCAATATGTATCATTCGTTGAATCAAATAATATAACCGAAAAAATGAAGCAAAATACAATTAAGAAAATAATTTTATTGAATCTTTTTATTCTGTTTTTGTCGGTTATGTACTCTCAAAATGCTGGATATATGGGCAAGCATCTGTTTTTGAAGTACAATAATTACACAAATTTATATTTCGCTAAAAGCGATAAAGGAACCGTTGATTATCCGTTTCCGATGCGACATCATTTGGGAATGGAATGTATTATTCATCCAAATATGGTATTGGGTGGGTTTTACACCATGGGGAAAACAAATTTTAGAACCAATGAAGACATTGGAATAATAGACACTCAAGGAGGTGAAATTGCTCTTAAGTTTTTTCCAAACACTTATGCTCCAATTGGTTACTATTCAAGAATCGGTTTTGAATTTAGCACGTCAGAATGGTCTATTGCGCCCTATTATTCAGAAAATAAATTAAAGGGAGATTTTTCAAATTATGTGGCAAGTTTGGAATTTGGAAAATCGGGAATATTCTTCAATCGGTTTACCTATACTTTGGGAGCTCAGTACGGTTTACGCATGAACTTCACTTATCTTAGCAAAGAGAAGCCTAAATTAGCGAATCCGCGAACACGCATGTTTTATCACCATTTATGGAGCATGCATTTTGGAATTGGCGTTTTGTTATTCTAGACAAATTACGTCAACGAGCTTTTGATTATGTCAGAATCGTTAAAATATCGACTTGATGCTTATTGTATTTTACAAAGTCACCATCATCAGTTACTATTTTCCAATTTGATAATTTTGCCAATTCCAAATAGTAACTATCATTAAAGTCAATCTCTTTGAGGTGTTTTAGGACATTATCTAAATTTATTGTATTGAAATTATCAGTACCTTTTTCACATATTTTCAATATGTTTCTCAACGAAACTTTGATTTCTTCAACAGTTTCGCTATATCTCTGTGTTCCAATATAATCTAATTTGAAATTTGCACAATGCTGTTGATGTTCTTTTTTCCAAAGTTCAAAATCAAGTCTTAAATATCGATTTACGAACTCAGAAAGAACCAAACTATTAATAAAAATAGTACAATTTAAACTTTGAACAGATTGTAGGAAAGAAGAAAAGCATTTTTGTTTGTTTCTATTATAATTTCCTAAAGGGCAAAATAAAAACATCCAAATATTGTTGTCAAAAAAGAAAACATCGGAGGTTTTTGGAGAATATTTTTTAATGTCGATGATATTAGCTGCCATAAATTACATTATTGGCAGAGTTTTCAAAATCTATCTTATTAGCAAAGTATTGTTTGGCTCTGTCAATTACTTTTTTAAAAAGAATTTTGTCATCGTCTGCAACATTCTGTAATTTCAAGCTTTTATTTAATTGTTCGCTCGTGTATGAGCTATACAATTGTCCAATAGTTGCATTCAAAAAAGCGGTGGTCATCATCGAAATCCCTTTGAAGTCCAGAATAACTTCATGTTCATCATTTAAAACTTCCACGATTTTTTGATAAACGGCATCTCCATTATCTGTTGAAACAGCTGTATCTATTGATATTATATCTTTAACTATAAGCCTTTTTGTAATCATACTGCAAAGATACTAGAAAATATTGTCTAATGAAATTTCTTTTTTTAATTTATAACTTTTTTCATCATCTAAATTAAACTCAATATTTGCAATGGTGCCAGGAAAATAATTTGATAATATGTTTGTTTGCGTTTCTCCTCTAAGATATTCCCAAAAGCCATCTGATGATATTATTTGGATTTTCCCTTGGTTTAATTTGATAAATTCCATAATAATACTTAAGCCGAGTCCTCCTGAAATATTTCCAGTTTTTGTTGTATTACCATATTTTAAAGCCCATTGAATTGCAGATGAACTGGACATATCGGTTTTCAAATATTCATTTACGTTGTTTTTAATAGTCCGACCCATATCTACAATAGTAATATCTAATCGTTTTTTATTGGGATAGTATTGACCACAAGTATGAATTTTTTGGCATCTGCCGTGAGTTCTTGCATTTTCATATAATTCAAAAATATTTTCATTAATTCTTTTTCCCAAAAGAACACTATGTTTTGGAAAGTCAGGCTTAGATAATAACTCATTCTTAATGTAATTGATGAACTCATTATCGGCATTGGGATTGAATTTTTTGTATGAAATTATAGTCTGTTGTCTTTGAGAAATTGATTCTTCTCCATAGTCTACTAAAAACCCATTACGTTTTAGAATATCTTTTGTATTAGGATTATTAACTTCAATAATTGAAATTGATTTACCTTCACTTTCCAATAATTCTATAATTGCACCTAAAACAGCTGCTAAGTTTGCCTCAAACCAAGTTGTTTTAAAAAAACTAATTTCAATATCATTATCCGAGGAGTTTTTTATTCTGTGATATAATTCTATAATATGATTATACCCTCCATAGGCACTAATAATTTTGGCATTCAGATGTACTTTCATCTTTTAATTAAAACAGAAAAATTCACTTTAGATTTTCTTTTTAAAATATTCATTTTATTCGTCGGAATAGCTTGTTTCTATTTCGGGTGCCGCTTTTTCTTCAGGAATGACTTCTTCTGGAGCAACAATTTCATTTTCTTTCATTTTTAATTTTGAAAAGTCGGTTCCAGGATCGATAATGTTTCCTCCTTCGCAAAGAATGGTGCGGGAAGGATATTTTTCGAGCATATTGTAATCATGACTTGCCATAATTATGGTTCTGCCCGATTTATTGACCACATTATGAAGGACTTCCATAATTTCAACAGAAGTTTCGGGATCTAAATTTCCAGTAGGTTCATCGGCTAAAATAATTTCAGGATCATTGATGAGAGCTCTTGCTATGCAGACTCTTTGTTGTTCGCCACCCGAAAGTTGATGAGGCATTTTAAAACCTTTGGTTCCCAAGCTTACCGTTTCTAAAACAG
>JAQUHH010000015.1 GCA_028683685.1 Bacteroidales bacterium | reverse complement strand
GTATGGATAATAAAGCAAAAAATGTGAAAAAACCAAGAATTAATGCATACTGTAGTAAAATGATATAGGAGTTGGGATGGGATTTTGATTTTAATAAATTGAAAGAGAAAATAATATTGTATGAATCATTCAGTGTAAAACTTTTCTGATGTATAACTTCATTGCTTCTTGGCTCTGAGAATTGTCCCCAATTTCCCTGATAAATAATTTGATCTGATAATAAGTCAAAAACTTGATAAGAAAGTGCAAAATCAAAATTATCCATTTCGGAATTTTTCAATAAAAAACCATCTAATTTCTCGAAAAATGAAAATTTATCATTTCTTTTCTCAGCCTCTTTAATGGTTGCATGCAGCCATGCATTTGAAAATACAGATACAAGCTTTTGTTCTGCATTGTCAAGTAGTATTTTTTGGGTGGGGCGATGAGAGAACGAAAAATGAAATACCAACAGCAAGTATGAGCATACAACGAGTACGCTTAAAATGACATGGATATTTTTATTTAGAAGTCTCATTTTGTCCTTGTTATATTTTTAAAAATTGGTTTTTTTTTATAATTATCTAACTTTTTTGTCCTGCTTAATTGATTCTTGTTCGTGTTTAACATTTATTTTTGTAAAGATAATACTTTATATCCAATGTGCGTGTATTAATTTGTGCTTATTTTTTAGGTGAATTTCTATATGCTTGATTATGAGGGATTGAAAGTTTAATTAGTTAATTTAAAAAGAGTTAATGAACTCATGTTTGTATTTAAAAAATAAACTAAGTATTCCCTTTTTCTTCATATTAAAGTCGTTTTATGCGCTGTAAAATCAAACTTTCGAAATTGACAGTTTTCAATTTACAAATACTAATTACAGCCATTAACAGATGAAAGAAAATATTTATCTTATATTTGTTAGGATAAGTTAAACAAGTATGGGCATAAATTGTTTATATATGGTAGTTATAATGATTCTGACAATAAAATTGGTTTGGTTTTATGTTTTAAAAGATACATATCATGAAAAAAGCGATTGTTTTTAGTTTTGTTTTTTGTCTTTCTTTTTTTTTACAAGCACAAATTGACAATGAAAACCAATATGATGTGAATTTTACGACCCATCAAAATGATGCGATGTTTTCTGGAGGAAATGACTCCATGATGGCCTATATCTGGAATCATCTAAAGTATCCCAAGGAAGCCCAAAATGAAGGAATTTCGGGCGAAGTTCAAATTCGTTTCGACGTCAATTTTGATGGAAAAGTTCTAAATTTCAAAAAATTGTCAAACATTGGTTATGGTCTCGAAGATGAGCTTATCAGAATTGTTCGGGAGATGCCCCTGTGGATTCCTGCAACCATCAACGGTGTGAAAATTCGCCAACAATTTATTTTGAGTTTTCCAATAAGCCGATACAATATGAAAGAAGAATAATACGAATTGTTTATTTTAAGCGTTATTATTTTCAATTATAGATTAAATGCATAAATATCATATTCAAATAATTCTTATTGTTTTATTTTCACTGGTATCTTTATCATATTCATGGGCTCAAATTGCTGATCTTGACCAAGCCGAAAAATTGGAAGCACAAATGCCCAATCAAGATTATGAAAATAAAATGTTGACATATCAACAATTGATTCGTTTTTATCACAAAAATTCCTTGGATAAAAGTTTTTTGCTTTCAGAACAAATGTTGGCTGAAGCAAAAAATGCAAAGGATATACTAAATCAAGCCGAAGCACTCAATTATATTGGAAGTTCATACATCCGAAAAGGTGATTTTGAAAAAGCCAAGGGAATTCATCTTGAAGCATATTTGCTTTATCAAAAAATCAATCATATTTCTGGATTGGCATCTCAACTTGGAAACCTTGGTGTAATTAGTGAGTTTACTGGAAAATTGCCCGAAGCAATTGGTTTTTATCAAGAAGCTTTGCGGATGTATAAAAAAAATCATGATTTCAAAAATATCTCGTTTATACATAATAATATTGGAATCGTATACCAAACCATGGGGCTTTTTGAACCCGCTCTGAAACATCAAAAACAAGCATTCAAGATTAAGAAAGAGCTGAATGATACTTCGGGTATGGCTTCTACTCTTAACAATATTGGAGTTCTTTTTGAATCATTAAAGGAAGATTTTGAAAGTGCCCTTTTTTATTATTATCAATCTTTAAGTCTTTTTGAATCCGTATATAATGAACTTCAAATTGGTACATTAAACAATAATATTGGTTTAATTTATCTAAAACAAGAAAAACTCGATAAAGCCGAGATTTATCTCAATAAAGCGTTCCTTATTAGGGGTTCTATTGGTGATTTATTTGGACAGGCATGTACCCAACTAAACATTGCTCAGCTGAAAATGAAACAAAATAAAATCGATAAAGCTCTTAAATTATCGCATCAATGTCTTGATGTTTTTTTAATGTCTAATTCGATTTTAAAAATAGCTGAAACATATCAGATTTTATCGCAGCTGTATGAAATCAAAAACGATTATAAAAATGCTTTGCAAAATCAAATAAATTATGCTCTTTTTAAGGATTCTTTACTAAACGAAAGCAATCAAAAAATTATTCATGAAATGCAAGCTCGTTTTGACAGTGAAACAAATTTGCAAAAACTTCAATTGCTTGAAAAGGATAATATTTTAATAAACAAACAAATCATTTATGATAGAAGAATTATTTTTGGAATTATTATTACAATTTTATTAGTGGGTTTGATTGTGTTTTTTTATGTCCGACAGCATCAACTCCGTTTAAAGCATCGTCATTTGGTGGTTGAGCAGAAGTTTTTTAGAGCTCAGATGAATCCTCATTTTATTTTTAATGCACTTTCAAGTATTCAGTCTTTTGTTTTGGAAAACGATACGGAAACGGGTAGTAAATATATTACTCGTTTTGCTCGCATGATGCGGAAGATTTTGGATTATTCATCAAAAGAGTTTATTTCTTTAAGCGACGAAATTGATCTGCTTAAAGAGTATGTTGCTTTTCAACAATTACGATTTAATCATTCTTTTGAATTGGTGGTTGATTTTGATGAAAATATTGAAAAGGATTTAATTGGTGTGCCTCCTATGATTATTCAGCCTTTTGTCGAAAATGCCATCGAACATGGAATCAGAGAAATAGATAATGGGCTTATTTCCATTCGTATTATGGAAAGAAATGGTCAAATTTCTGTTGAAATTTTGGATAATGGCATTGGGTATAATCAAAGTCAGCATCAACTTTATTCTCAAAATCATTATTCCAAAGCCATTTCTATTACAAATGAAAGACTGCGATTGTTTTCTAAAAACAACAAACATATTTTGCCAGTAAAGATTCTTGATTTATCTGATTTTTCTTCTTTATCTGGAACTAAAGTAATAATTGAATTACCAACTAAAAACATATAAATATTGCCATGAAAGTTGCTATTGTTGAAGATGAAAAAAAAATGGCTTTACGCATCGAAAAGATTGTTAAAACTAATTTTCCAGAAGCTGAAATTACAGGAATTGCTACCCATGTTGAAGATGCTGTTTCGTTGTTGGTTTCCACAAAACCACAGATTGTTTTGATGGATATACATTTGGTTAATGGAACCGGATTTGATGTAATTGAACGCGTTTTTCCATTTGATTTTAAATTGGTTTTTATCACAGCTTATGAACAATTTGCTATTAAGGCTTTTAAATTTAGCGCCTTGGATTATGTTTTAAAGCCTTTTGATGATGTTGATATTATTCAGGCTATTTCGCGAGCAAAGGAGCAAATCCTTAAAGAAACTTTAGATATTAAGATGGAAACATTGCTTTCAAATTTGCATTCCGATCATAAGGAATCTAAAAAGATAGTTTTAAAAACCAACGATAGCATATATGTTGCCAAAACATCAGATATTATCCGTTTAGAATCTGATGGAGCTTATACACGATTCTTTTTTGCCGATGGGAAAAATGTTTTTGTATCGAAAAATCTAAAAGAGTTTGATGATCTTTTAGCAGAATTTGGATTTATTAGAATTCATCAATCGCATTTGATAAATATGGAGTTTTTTGCTCGATATCAAAAAGGAGACGGTGGATTTGTGGTTATGAAAGATGGTTCAAAATCACCTGTTTCAACACGAAAAAAAGATGCATTGATGGAATATTTGAATTGTTTATAATATTCTCATAATTTATATGAATACGAAATTTCTAAGCCCTTAAAGTGAGTTAGTAGGTTTTACATTTGTGCAAAAGTAAAATTTAATAATTTTATGGATTGCAGTGATTTCAAATATGAAAAAAGTGGAAACGAATATAAAACACATTCAGGCGTGTATTTTTGTAATAAAATAACTTTTTTCGCTTTATCTTTGATGGGATATTTATTAAATCAATGCATGAAAAAAATTATTTTTGGTTTTTTGTTGACTTTTTGTTTTTGCAATATTTATAGTCAATCTGGGAGTATTGATACTTCATTTTTTACAGGAATTGGATTTGACTTAGAAGTTACAGCAATGGCTTTGCAGCCAGATAATAAAATTATCGTGGGAGGAATCTTCAACTCTTATAATGGAGCTGCATATGCAACGCTTGCTCGATTAAATCCAAATGGAACCATTGATTCCACTTTTTTTGTAGGTGCCACTGGTTTTAATAGTGATATTGTGGCAATACATGTCTGCCCTGAGGATACAAGTATTTTGGTTGCGGGTTCATTTTCATATTTGAATTCTTTTAACTTGCAAACAAGAATTGTTAAACTTGATAAGTATGGAAGTATTGACCATTCTTTTAATCCAAATTCAAATGTAAATAGTGCTATTACTGCAATGGCTGTTGATTCATCAAATGGAAAAATATACATTGGAGGTATATTTACATCTGTTTGGGGTGTTGAACGAAAACATATTGTCCGATTGATGGCTGATGGAACCCTTGATACTACTTTTAATGTTGGAACTGGACTTACCGGTTCGTTTGGACAATCTCCACCGTATGCTTTAAAAATTCAATCCGATGGTAAATTACTTGTTGGTGGTGATTTTTTATTCTATAATGGGACTTTGGCTCCAAAATTTTGCAGATTAAATACTGATGGTTCAAGTGATGATGTTTTTAATGGAAATATAAGTGGAGGTGGTTTTAATGCAAAAGTCTTAGCTATTGAAGTGATGCCCAATGGAAAAATAATAGTAGGTGGTTCTTTTACAAATGTATTGGCTCAAAACTTTAATAAGATTGCTTGTTTGAATGCTGATGGGACATTAAATACATCATTTTTGATTGGGGATGGAATTAGTGGCGAAGTATATACGATTAAAACGACTCCACAAAATAAAATATTGGTGGGTGGTAGTTTTAATTTTTATAACAATATTGCAGAAAGTTCAATTATTCAGTTAAATGAAAACGGAACTAAAGATGCAAATTTTGTTACTGATACAGCTCTTTTTTCTAATAATTTTTCGGCGAAAGCATACTCTTTTATTATTCAACCCGATTCTAATATTGTTATAGGTGGAGAATTTAATAAATACAATGATACTTTAAATAATAATATTGTAAGACTTATTGGAAAAGGGGTTTCGCAAATTTCCGAACCCGAACTAACCACTAAACCAGCTTTATTAATTACCAATAATAGTGCTCGTTTAGGAGGTGTTATTACCAATGACGGGAATAGCACGGTTACAGCTCAAGGCGTTTGTTGGTCGACAAGCCCAAATCCAACAATTCATAGTAATTTTGCATCCGCTCCCATCGGAAGTGATGATTTTTCCGTTTTTGTTTATAATCTTCAAGATACCACATTCTATTATGTTTCTGCATTTGCTATAAATGCTGTCGACACTGCTTATGGAAATCAAATAACGTTTAGTACACGCAGTAACGAAAATTATTCTTGTGGCAATGTTTCTTTCATATATAATGGAAATCCAGTAACTTATGGAACAGTGAAAGGTAGAAATGGCAAATGCTGGATGGACAGAAATTTGGGTGCAAATCGAGTTGCCGAATCAATCAATGATGAACAAGCTAATGGAGATTATTTTCAATGGGGACGTTTGGCAGATGGTCATCAATTATTTCATTCCGATACTACCTATGTTCTTTCGCCTACTTCTAATCCTGAACATGATAAATTTATTATTTCTCCATCTTCCCCACATCAGTGGATGATATCTGTAAACAATAGTTTGTGGGATGGCTTAAATGCACCTAATAATCCTTGCCCAAGCGGTTGGAGAGTTCCTACTCAACAAGAATTTTTAGCAGAAATTACAATTTGGGATAACAATACTATTGAAGGAGCATATAATTCTTCACTCAGACTTCATTATTCAGGCGGTAGGTCTTATAATTCTGGAGGCTATCCTTTAAATTCTTTTGCAAATTATTGGACATCAACAGCAACGGATGATATCGCTAAATTATTAGCAATTGAACCTACTGTAACCGCTGTCATTGCAAATGGGGAAAAAGCCTATGGAGCAAGTGTTCGCTGCATTAAAGATGATATTGTTGAAATTGAAGATTCTGAAGTTCAAAACGCAAGACTTATAGTTTATCCTAATCCAGCAAATGTCAGCTTTACTTTAAATTTTACAGGTGACTTGACTCAGAAAACGAATCTTGTTTTTTACAATTATTTGGGTCAGGAAATTATGCAAAGTAGCTTACAATCGAATATATCGACTTTTGATATTAGCAGTTTCTCAAATGGAATTTATTTTATAAAAGTCATTACTAATAAATCTCAAAATATTGAACGTTTAATTATTCAAAAATAAATTTTGCAAGCTGGTTAATTTCATATTTGAGATTGGATTTAACCTGCTTTTTTGCGAAATTATAAACATGCAATTATGAAAAAATATGTAATTCTTTTAGTGTCAATGTTCCTTTTTAATGTTTCTTTTTCACAAATTCTGGATCGAGTTATTGATAGAGCAGCCAGAAAAGCCGAACAACGAGTTGAACGTAAAGTGGATAACACTATTGATAAAGGACTTGATGATGTAGAAAAGACTTTAGATGGATCGAAGACAAAAGAAAAAAAGACAAAAGAAAAAAATGATAAGAAAAACAATGAAAAAGAGAATATTGCTTCTGAGAAAGAAGAAACAGGTTCTCAAGAAAAAATAACGGATAGTGGAAAATCTTCTAAAGAAGCTCCAAAAGAAAAAGTAGTAGTTTGGAATAAGTTTGATTTTATTCCTGGAGATAAAGTGATTTTTGAGGATGCTCCATCTTCCAGTGAGCGAAATGGCGAATTCCCGAGTAGATGGGATTTGAAAAATGGACAAGTAGAAATAGGAAATGTGGACGGAGAAAATGTAATTATGTTTTTAGATGGAGGTGAAATAATTCCTTATATGGAAAATTCTTCAAAAGATTATCTTCCAGACGTATTTACGATTGAATTTGACTATTATTCTCCCGCAGGTGGAAATCGTTTATCATTTTATTTAAAAGATAGAAAAAATCAAGTAGGAAATGGTGAAAAAGATCAAGAATTTGAAGTTACACCCAAACGAATTGATGCACCAGAACTAGGAGCCGTTGAACATCCAAGTAGAGATTATAAATATTGTGAAAATGGCTGTTGGGTTCATGTTTCGTTAGCTTATACAAGTGGAAAATTAAAAGTATATCTGGATGATACGAGATTGATAAATATTCCTCATTATGGTTCTAATCCAACAGGATTTACTATTTATCCTTATTTTGCAAGTGCATCGGATAAAAAAACTTTTTATGTAAAAAATATCCGTATTGCTGAAGGTGGAGTGCCGTATTATGACAGAGCAATGCAAGACGGAAAAATTGTTGTTACAGGGATTCGCTTTGATGTGGGCAAAGCTACTCTTAAGCCAGAGTCAATGGGGCCGATTAATGAAATTTTGTACGTCTTGAAAAATAGTCCCGATTTGAAATTTTCAATAGAAGGGCATACCGATACCGATGGGGACGAAGCTATCAATCAAAAACTTTCCGAAGATAGAGCCAAATCTGTAATGGAGAGGCTTATAGAGCTAGGTATTGATAAATCAAGATTGGCATATAAAGGCTTTGGGGAAAGTAAACCGATTACCGAAAATAATACGCCCGAAGGAAAAGCACAAAACAGAAGAGTGGAGTTTGTAAAAATGTAAATTATTTTTCAACATAGTATATGTTTGAAATTGCCAATTTCTTTGTAATAGTTTCAAAAATTTTAGCCATTAAGTGTACAGAAATTCCATTTTAATAAAAACAAAAATTAGTATAAAACTTATCTTAATAGAGTATGAAAAAATCAATTTTTATTATGGCTATAAGCATGTTCGTTATGTTCATGTCTTGTAAAAAAGAAAGCCCTAGTTCCGATAATTCGATTAATCCAGTTCCAACCAATTCTAATGAATTGTCTATTGGAAATTCAAATTTGTTAGCGTATGGTTCCCCCGTTATTGATGAAAATGATAATGTGTACATGACTTTTTCAGAGAGCATGATGTTGGATACCGAAACACAGATTATTTGCATTGGTTCCGACAATACAAAAAAATGGCAGACAACAATAGATGAACCAACACGGTCGATACTTATGACAGGGAATAGCCTCATTGCTGTTGGACTCTCAAAAGTGTATGCCTTAAATGCAGCAACGGGTTCAGAATTATGGAATTATCAAATTACTTTGGCAAATGAATTTGTAAACACAAAAGAGACTTATAAACCTTGTATTGACAATAATGGAAATATTATTATAGCCATGGATTCATATCTTGAAAACATTACAGATGCTGTTCCGGCACGATTGATATCCATCAGCGAGAATGGCTCTTTAAATTGGGAACAGGTTTTTACAACGGGAGATAATTATGATGACCGATATACAAAAATGTCAGAACCTATTGCTGTTCATAATAAAATTTATTTTTCTGCCTATTTTTCTGATAGCAATGCGGGTTCTGATTATATTAAAGTTTACACCTATTCTTTTGATGGGCAAAAAGACAACGAAGTCTCTTTTGGAAGTTATCATCCTGCATCTTCAATTTTATGCGTAAATAATTCTGGTGATTTGTATTTTGGATTAAGAGATGGTGATTATTACACTACTAAGCTGAAAAAGCTTAATTCAGATTTGTCTGAACAATGGGAAGCGGTCCTTCCTGATTATGTTCTCAACAAAGGAGTATTGGATGCACAGGGTAATTTTTATACGACTTGTGAAGATGGTTATGTTTATAAATTAAATTCCAGCGGAACAGAAGTTTGGAAATCTGATTTTGGAAGAATTTATGTTAGAGGTGAACTGTTTATTGCCTCTGATGGAAATATTTATAAAAATACAACTACACCCAGCTTTATTGATTCCCAAACAGGAGAAATTACAGATATTACTTTTACGGCAAGTACATCCACAGAAATTGCAATTCGAAGCAATGGCACAATCGTCTTAGGTGGAGCGGGAAAAGTCTTTTTTATCACGACAACGACAAGTGGTATTTCGGAAGATGCAGTATGGCCCAAATATGGATTTAATAATAAAAATCAATCCTTATTAAATTAATTGAAAATATGAAAAAATCAACATTGATTCTAGTTATTTTATTTATGGTTTCTGCTGGTTTTGCCCAGCAAAAAAATGCGAGATATGCCGTTAAATCAGGATATATCAAATATGATATTACTGGAAATACCAAAGGAACCCGCGAAATTTGGTGGGATAATTATGGTGATTTAAGTCGTACTGAAGTAAACACAGTTACGACCACCCGTTTTTTAGGAACGACTTCGGAATCGAAAACTCATACCTTAAATATTATGAAAGGCGATCATTTTTGGAGTGTTAATTATTTAAACAATACGGCTCAAAAAGGAACTTCTTCTTTGTACGAAGAAACTCTTGAAATAAGTGAAAGTATGACCGAAGCAGAAGCAGAAAAGTTAGGAGAAGATATTTTAGCTTCTTTGGGAGGAGAGCGTTTGGGTACTGAATCATTTCTGGGTAAAAGTTGTGAAGTTATTTCTGTTTTGGGGATGAAATCTTGGATTTATAAAGGTGTTTTGCTAAAATCGGAAGGGAATTTATTGGGTTTTAAAACCAATGAAGTAGCAGTTAAGTTTGATGAAAATGAAACTATTTCGGCGTCTAAATTTATTGCACCAACCAATGTAACATACACGGAAATTAATTACTAAAAAAAAATCATTTTTTTGAGGCCAGACTTTGATTTATCAAAGTCTGGCTTTTTTGAAAAATTATGTAATTGTTTTTGAAATCTTTATCGAGAAATTTATATATATCATAAAATAAATGTATATTTGTTCGTAAATATTTTTGTTATGAGTTTAAAATCAGTTCAAAAGATATTTTTCAGTTTGCTTTTTTTTGGAATCTTGTTGCTTGGATTTTTAAATTCATACAATAGATATATTGATAATGTTAGTTTGAGTCATCAAGATATGGTGGAAAAGATAAACATTATAAAAAGTAATGTAGATATTGATGCTGTAAAGCATTTAAAAGCTGAAATTAATGATACCAATAATAAATATTACCTAAAGCTACAACAACAGTTAACTGCTTTGAATAATGCTTTTATGGATGTTCGATACATATATATACTTGGAGTTTGCGATTCCTCTTTTATTTTTCATATTGATACACAGCCAAACAATCGTTCAAAAGAAAGCCTTTCGCAGTTGGCCTTGCCTGGAGATGTGTATACTGATGCCCCTGAAGACTTTTATTTAGCATATTCTTCAAAAAAAGAGATGATTTGTGGCCCGTATGAAGATAAATGGGGGAAATTTGTTTCTATTGTAACCCCAATAATCGACTATAACTCCCCCGAAGTTGTAGCGATGATTGGCGTTGATATTCCGTATGATGAGTCGGTTACAATGTATCAATTTGAAAACTTCATTCCTTTTATTTTGTCTGTTATTGCTGTTTTGATTATCCTGATTCTCTATTTTTTTGTTGGAAGAAAAATTTTGGATGATAAAAAACAAATTGCAGAATATGAGAAAATTAGGGCTTCAATCAATCAAATAAATTATCCTATTATTATTATAAACCAGAATTTAAGAGTTCAATATTTTAATCCTGCGGCAACGTATTTATTGCAGACAGCATTGTTTAAAGAAATAATCAATGAAATTCATGTTGATGCGTTGTTTTTAGACTATCAATTTAAGCAGATTGGAGATTTAATTAATTCTAAAATTCAAAATGATGATATCAGCAGTGGTAAGGTTTATTTTCCAGATTTTTTTGAGAACAAGCAGTTGCGAGTTGATATTACGCCCATTATGGATGCTGAAGAAGAGTTGAATCAGTTTGTTTTGCTATTGGAATTGCTTGATAATACGCCCATGTCTTCAAGTCAAGATTCAATCAGTCAGGAATCAGCAGGCAAAATGGAAATGATATTAGAACACATCAAAGAGGTTGTTTGGGAATTGGATTTTGAAGGCATGATTATATCATGCAGCTCTTCTATTTTTCACTTATTGGGATATAATTCGGAAGACGTTGTATATAAAAGTTTTTATACTATTTTAAGCTCTAAGTCTGCCGAAAAGTTCAAAAATTCTGTTCAAAATGCCTATCATGCTGTTCGGAACAATGCTAAAGTAGAAGATGTTTTTATGGTTCTTGAAATGAGTCATAAAACTTATGGATTTGTTGAGGTTGAGCTACATATGTCGTTGCCCAAAAATGATTTCAATGAACCTTATGGGATTATAATTGTAGGACGCAAAGTAAATGAGAATATCGATGCAATTATGCAATTGTACGAAACAAAAAATACGGTTCAAACTTATTTCAGTCACATTCCGGGCATGCTCTATCGTTGTGCCATCGACCGTGAATGGACGATGAAATTTATTAGTAATGGATGTTTCGATTTAACGGGATATGAAGTAGAGGAAGTTTTAGAAAATAAAAAAATCGCATTTAACGAATTAATCTTACCCGAATATAGAGAGATTTTATGGGGAAAATGGTATAAATCAATTGAAAACAAATTGTCTTTCGAGTCTGAATATGAAATAAAAACGGCTTCGGGTGAAATTAAATGGGTGTTCGAAAAAGGACGTTGTGTATATGATGAACAAGCCGTTCCAATTGCTCTTGAAGGTTTTATTATTGATGTTAGTGAAAGAAAGAAATCAGAGAAATTACTTCAGGAAAACGAAAAACGTTTCCGAAATTATCTTGAAAATTCGAACATCGCTATTTTTGTGACCGATATAGATGGAAATATTACTGATTTTAATCGTTCGTTATATGAGTTGACCAAAATTGAAAGTTCTACGCTGCTCAAATCAAAAGTGCAATCTTTTATTCATCCAGATAATTTAGATTCTTTTATTCGGCAGTTTGGTCTAGTGCAGTCAACTGGACAAATTAATCTTGTGGTTAAGATTCAGTGTGGAGAAGCCTGTGGAAAGAACGTGATGTTATTTGCCTCTCTTATAAATCAAGATGAACTCGTTTTTTATGTTATTGACATTGATGGTTTTGTGAGTGAAAAACAACAATTACAAAATCAACTTACATTGTTGAAAAAAAGCATCAAAAATATACCTTTTACTTGTTTTTTAATAAATGGAGAAACAAAAGAAGTAGTTGAATCCAGTCATTATATCGACATTTTTGACAGAAATCATTGTCCATGTTCCATTTTGAATAATCAGACAGAAGCAAATTGTGAATTAAATTTAGATATTTGTTTAATCCAAAATTTTGAAAAAGACCCACAAAATAATGAAAATATTTTTGAGGTGAAAGTAGGAAAACAAACAAAAAACTATCGTTCTATTGTAAGTGAAATTAATATTGACATTGAAAGTTTTCCAAAGCACTATTTGATAACAGTAATTGATATTACCGAAAATGCTGAATTGAATGCTAAAATAGATTCTGCATCAAATTCTCTAGATAAAATGTTCTCTTATTATTTTAAGAATAACGAGCAAACATATCAGCAGCTACATGCTGCTTTTGCTGACCAGAAAATAGAAGTCAATGATTTGGCTATGGAATTGAATTATCATGCCAGAAGAGCTGAGTTTTCAAGTCATTTATTGTCCAAAAAAACCATAGATGATACTACTGTTTTTTACCCTAACAATGTTTTGAAAGATGTTTTAAATAAGCTATATTATTCTAAGGTTAATCAAGTTTATATGGATTTGTTTTATGCTGATTATTTAAATGGTCAGCTTGAATTAAGATTTTCCGAAGAAAGATTGTATTCAATTATAGAATTTTTGATTGATTTTGTTCAAAAACATTGCATTAAGGGAGTTCCAGTCCTTTCTCAACGGTATTGCGTGTCCGATAATTCATATAAAATCAATGCTGTCATTGAAGTTTATGAAGCTGCATATAAAGACATGGACATGCTGGCTGAAAGTAGTTTTTTTGATATCTTTAATCAATATCCCAACATCCACTCTTCCATTATTGACTTTGCTTTTATAAAACGGGTGTATGAAATGAATAATTGTAAATTTCAAATAGAAAAGCTTGAGAATTACAGTGTTGAATGTTCTATTGTTTTTGATTCTGTTGCGAGTTTTAAAACGGAAAGTCCAAAAACATGCAATTCTAAAATTGGTTTTCTAACATCCAATGAATCTATATTAAAATATTATTCTTCTTTGTTTCCGCCCAGCGAAACCATTTATTATTTTAATAACTATTTGTCGGCAATTAAGAGCTTGAACACCTTGAACGTTTTTGATTTTCCCGATGTTTTCGTGATGCATTACCATGTGAATAACATAGAAGCTACGGATTTTATTGATTTATTCAACTTCAATCGTTTGCAAACAAATCCTAAATTAATTATCATTCTTCCCAAATCAGAGCTAAATCGTATGAAATTAATTTACGATGCTAAATATGATAACATTTATTATTTATGCTATCCGTTTACCAAAGAAGATTTTTTTAATTTGCTGAATTGTTGATTCGCTGATTATAAGATTTGTGGATGATATTTTTTCATTATATTTGTAAAACACACAAATACATAATCATAAATGCCAAAAAAGAGATTCATATTGTTTGTCATTATAGTAATGAACACAATGTGTATTTATTTACATGCTCAAAAATCAAATCATATGACCCATAGAAAACCAGTTGTTGCCGGATCGTTCTACGCCGGTGATAAAGCAAATCTTACAAACGATTTAATAAAGTTATTTGCGAATGCCAAAAAACGAGAAAATGACGCTTTGGCGATTGTTTCTCCGCATGCGGGCTATATATATAGTGGTCAGGTTGCTGCAAGTGCTATCAATCAGATAAATCCAGAAAAAAAATATAAAAATGTATTTATCATTGCATCCAGCCATACCACCTATTTTAGCGGAGCTTCTATTTATAATATTGGAAATTATGAAACACCACTTGGGCAAGTAAAAGTGAATATGGAGCTTTGCAATAAACTTATAAAAAACAATGATTTTTTTGATTTTCATCCCGAAGCTCACAAAACGGAACATAGTATAGAAGTTCAGCTTCCTTTTTTGCAATTCCATTTAAAAAATGATTTTCAAATTATTCCTGTGGTCATAGGAAGTCAAGATATTGAGACTCCGAAGTTAATTGCAGAAGCACTTCGTCCTTATTTTACGGACGACAATTTATTTATCATTTCTAGTGATTTTTCGCATTATCCCGAATATTCGGATGCTCTTGCTACAGACAAAATTACGGCCGATGCAATTTGTAGTGGAAAACCAGATTCATTCATAGAGATAATAAATCGACATAAAAAATCAAATATCAATAATCTTTCAACTCCTATTTGTGGTTGGTCAGCAACTCTTAGCCTGATGTATCTGGCACAAGATAATTACAATTATCACCAAATTGAATATCAAAATTCTGGTGATTCGCCCCACGGAAGCAAAGATAGGGTGGTTGGATATTGGGCAATATCAGTACGTTCGAAAAATGAAACAGGTTTTAATTTACCCAATGAAGAGAAGAAGAAACTCCTTGAAATAGCTCGTTTGGCCGTGGAGTCGAAATTGAAAAACAATTCAAAGCTCGATTTAAATTCTTATAATTTTAGCGAAAATCTGAAAGTAAATAGCGGTGCGTTTGTTACCTTAACCAAAAACAACAAATTAAGAGGTTGTATCGGTCGATTTGAATCCGAAGCTCCATTGTATAAATTGGTTGCTGATATGGCTTTGTCTGCGTCGCTAAACGACCGTAGATTCTCGCCAGTAACAGAAGAGGAGCTCAAAGAGATTGATTTTGAAATATCTGTTTTAACGCCGATGCGAAAAATCAATGATATTTCGCAAATTGAGCTTGGACGACATGGGATTTATATAATAAAAGGATCCAATCGAGGAACTTTTTTGCCACAAGTTGCTACGGATACGGGTTGGAATTTGGAAGAATTTCTGGGACATTGTGCCCGCGACAAAGCCGGATTAAATTATGACGGCTGGAAAGAGGCCGATATATATATCTATGAAGCCATTATTTTTTCGGAAAAAGATTTTCAAAAAGAGCCCATTAATAAAGCCAAATATTATGAAAAATTGGATAAAGATAAAGTTGTTTGCACTCTTTGTCCTCACGCTTGTGTTTTGGAATCGGGAGATATGGGCTTGTGCAATGCGCGCAAAAATGAAAATGGAGAGCTCATTTCGCTCACGTATGGTAAACTAATTGCGGTGCATATCGATCCCATTGAGAAAAAACCACTTTATCATTTCAAACCCAACAGCCAAACTTTTTCAATTGGGTCGGCAGGATGCAATCTCCATTGCCAAAATTGCCAAAATTCGAGCATTTCACAGAAATCAATATTTGAACACAAATATAAAGAAGCAAGCCCCGAACAAATTGTAAACTGGGCCATCCAAAATAAGTGCAATTCCATTTCATATACTTATACAGAACCTACTGTTTTTTACGAAATGGTTCTCGAAACAGCCAAAATTGCACATCAAAAAGGTTTGCAAAATATCATTGTTTCCAATGGATTTATAAATCAGGAACCGCTGTTAGAATTGATCCCTTTTATTGATGCTGCAAACATCGACTTGAAATGCTTTCATGATTCTATTTATCATGAAATTACAACGGCCCGTTTACAGCCCGTTTTACAAACATTACAAACATTAAAAGAAAAAGGAGTTTGGCTGGAAATAACAAATCTTGTTATCCCTGGTTTTACCGATGATTTTAAAATGATTGAGCAGATGTGCGATTGGTTTGTTAGCAGTGGTTTTGAGGATGTGCCTTTGCATTTTAGCAGGTTTTATCCTTCTTATAAAATGTCGGATGTATTGCCCACTTCCAAAGAAACTCTTGAAAAAGCTTATAAAATTGCAAAAGACAAAGGCTTAAAATATGTTTACCTTGGGAACATACAAACCGATAAAACAAATACCTATTGTCCGTATTGTCATGCAAAAATAATAGAACGCAATGGCTATCAGGCTAGTGCTAAAAGTTTTAAAGGAAAATGTCCAAAATGTGGCAAAAAAATAAATGGAGTTTTTTGATTTGTAAATGCGTAATTAATTTGGAATAGACAATGGAAAGAAAGTAACTGGCTAATTGGGTGGCCAAGTGGATAGGTGGACAGGTGACCAAGCCCTCACGGCAGAATAATGATGTGGTGATGCAATAATTGGCTGATTCGTTGATTCGTAGATTCGTAATTGAATTTCGTTGATCATTCTTATTGTTTTTTCTTTTTGCTCAATAAATTTTTAATTTCGTTCAATTTCATCAGCGCTTCAACGGGAGTGAGGGTGTTGATGTCGGTGTTTAGAATGTCCTCTTTAATTTGTTCCAACAAAGGGTCATCGAGTTGGATAAAACTGAGTTG
>JAQUHH010000239.1 GCA_028683685.1 Bacteroidales bacterium | reverse complement strand
TTACTCATAATTTAAAAACGATTGTATAATTAGACAATAGCAAAATTACAAAAAAAAACAATACATCCAAATAATATCAACACTTTTTCAAAACAATTACCTAAATTTGTGAAGAGTTAGGGTTTAAAATTAATGGAAGAAATAGGAGCTTCAGTTCCAGACTATTTAAGTACAATGGTTATTGCAGAACAAAAACTCGGCAAAACACTTTCTTATATTTCTACAAAAGAAAAAGTTGTGGGCTTTGTTGCCATTTCTGATGCCATAAAAGAGTCCAGCAAAAAAGCAATAAATGAACTTATTAATAAAGGCATTGAGGTCATTATGATGACCGGCGATAACAGAAATACAGCAAAAGCAGTGGCTGATTCTCTAAATTTAAGCAGTTATCAAGCCGAATGTTTGCCCGAAGATAAGTTTAATAAAATAAAAAAATTGCAAGCAAAAGGTAAAATTGTGGCAATGGCAGGCGATGGAATAAACGATTCCCCTGCTCTGGCTCAAGCTGATGTTGGAATATCAATGGGCACTGGAACCGATGTAGCCATCGAAAACTCCGAAATCACATTAATAAAAGGCGACTTAGACGGGATTGTAAAAGCCAAAAACTTAAGCCATGCGGTAATGAAAAATATAAAACAAAACTTATTCTTTTCATTTCTCTACAACACTATGGGGGTGCCTATTGCTGCCGGGGTTTTATTTCCAGTTTTTGGAATTTTACTTTCACCCATTATTGCAGCAGCAGCCATGAGCTTTAGTTCGGTTTCGGTAATTGCAAACTCACTGCGATTAAAGAGCATAAACTTAAACAAATAGGAAATTAACATAAAATTCAAATTGAATTTTCAAGAAAAAATACACTTTTTGATGTTTTTAGTTGATTATTTTAATAAATAATGTACTTTTGCCTAAATTATTGTAAGCATTCATCCAAAACATTTTTTATGAAAAAAGCACTCTGTCTATTGATGTTCACCTGTTTTTTCTTTCAATTTTCAATTACAAATGCTCAAATTGGCAATTTGAAAAACAAAGTTTCGAATGCTTCAAAAGAAATTTCAAAACCTAAAAAAACAAATAAAACGGAAGAAACCAAAGAGGCAAGTACACCTTCAGAAACAAAAGAAACAAAAACAGTTAGTTCAAAAAATAATAGCGGAGTAGATTTTAAAGAATTAGAATCCAAAAAAATGGAATGGACATCCACTTTTGAAAGATTAGAAAAACAATGGGATAAAATTACGTATGAAGAGTATACTACTCTAAAAAAAGAATATGAAAATTTTTATACTGAATTTAGCTCTGAGTATCAAAAAGCCAATAAAAAAGAACATCAAGATTCGTATACTCAAAAATTAATTCAAAAAAATGATGCTAGTTATACCGAAAAAGCTACGGATGAGCAAATGACTGGTTTGAAAAATAAAGTGAAAAGAAGTTTTGATGACAAAGATTGGACCGTGTATCCTTCAGACCGAGTGGCTGATATTGAAACTGCCGAAAGAATGATTGATGATATCAAAGTTTATCTTAAAGGTCAAGATGCTGAATTGTTGGAATTTGAAAAATCACTTAAAGCTCAAAAAGATAAAATTATTGAATATGTTGCCAGTGGTGGACTTGAAAAAAGAGATGCTGAAATTGAAAAACGCTTGGTTGAGACTAGAACTTTACATGCTGCTGGAATGAGTGATGCAAGTGTAAACTCAACAGTGTCTTCCAAAATTGATAAGACAAAATACGGAACCCCAATAAAAACTGTAATAACGAGCAAAAATTGGGAAATTGAAAGAAATGATTATGGTCAAATTAATTTGAAATTTGTCAAAGTAGACATCGCAACCAAAAAAGCAGACGGTAAATGTTATTATATCAAAGGGTCAGTAGCTCGAAAATATGAGGGTGGCGGACAATATGGAAATCAATATTTAAACATTTATTATACAGAGGGACAAATGAATTGTAATAACGTAAATAAATAGTTTAGCCAATCATTGAACCGTTTTTCTGTCGTTAAGCGGAGCTAAATATGAAATTTTGGACTCCATTACGAATGATGATTTGTCCTTAAGAATTGTATATTTTCAATTATTCCAGTTTATTTGTCACTTTTTAAGGAGTAGAAAACTCAATAACCCTACAAGTAGCTGATTTAAAGAATACTGTACAAAACAAACAGCATATTTTAAAAACAACTGGGCACTGATAACTTCTATTTAGGAACACTACACTTTGTTATTTAACATTACAATAACGATTTATTACCATGTATTTTTGTTTTTATAATTTTTATGAATTAGATTTGTTTTATCTTTTTACAAATGAATTAATATACAGATTATAGAAAAAATTAATGTTTTAGTTATTGGTGGTGGAGCATCTGGATTGCAAGCGGCAATAACTGCAAAAACCTATCATCCTGAAAAATCAGTAATGGTGGTGAGAAATGAAGAAAAAGTTTTAGTTCCATGCGGAATACCGTACATTTTTGGTTCTTTACACACAAGCGACAAAAATGTATTGCCTGATAAAATGCTGACCGACATTGGTGTTGAAATAAAAATTGCAGAAGTAACCAAAGTTGATGTTGAAAAGAATTTTTGCGAACTATCCAACAATGAAAAGATTCACTTTGAAAAATTAGTTTTCGCAACAGGTTCAATTCCAACAGTTCCAAAATGGTTAAAAGGCGGTGACTTGGAAAATGTATTTATCATTCCTAAAAACAAGATTTATCTTGATGAGATGCACGCAAAATTGAAACCTTTAAAAAAGATTATTACCATTGGGGCTGGTTTTATCGGAGTTGAGATGTCAGACGAGATGAATAAAGCCGGTTGGGATGTTACCCTAGTAGAGGTTGAACCGTTTATTCTGAGTAAAGCTTTTGACAAAGAATTTGGCGATAAAGCCGAAGAATTGCTAAAATCTAGAGGGGTAAAAGTGATTACCAATAAAGGAATCAAAGAAATTATTGGGAAAGATGGGAAAGTTTCAAAAGTACTATTAAGTTCAGGGGAAGAACTTGAAGCAGATGCAGTAATCCTATCTGTAGGATATATTCCCAATACCGAATTGGCTGTAAAATCAGGCATTGAATTAAATAAATTTGGGTTTATTAAAACCTGCGAATATATGCGTGTTGATAATTGTTCCAGCGATATTTATGCCGTAGGTGATTGCGCGGAAAAAAGAGATTTCTTAACTCGAAAATTAAATGCGACCATGCTTGCTTCAACCGCATGCGCCGAAGCCAGAGTGGCAGGCATGAGTCTATATGAATTAAGTCCTTGTAAATCCTTTAGCGGAACCATTGCCATTTACGACACTGCAATTGGAGATACCGCTTTTGGAACTGCAGGAGTTATTGAATCAAAAGCAAAAGCTGAAAACTTTAGCGTTGTAGTAGGAAGCTTTACAGGCATGGACAAACATCCTGGCACCCTTGAAGGAATGCACCCACAAACTGTTAAACTGATTGTTGCTGCAGATTGTGGGATGATTATCGGAGGAGAGGTATACGGAGGTTCTAGTGTGGGTGAATTGACAAACTCCATTGGTTTCTTAATTCAAAATCATGTGAATATAAAAACCTTACTCACTGCACAAATTGGAACACATCCGCTACTAACAGGTTCACCTGCTGCATATCCATTAATTAAAGCCGCAGAAGTTGTGGCGAAAAAATTAAGAAAATAATATTATTCTTATAAATACATATAATATGTATCTTAAAAAAGGAAGATGTTGAAATCTTCCTTTTTTAATTGATATAATTTTGGACTTCGAAAATACAACTCATACTCAATATTCTTTATAAATAATACCGTAAGTCTTTTGTTATAAATTGCTTCGATCAATGTTTACCTCAATTAATTTTCTTTCCCAATATTTTATCTTTATTTAGAATCTTGAATTGTGAAAAGAGAGTAAAATAAATTCTATTTATTTTTTCATATTATCCAAAACAAAAAAAAATCCCTCAAAAA
>JAQUHH010000014.1 GCA_028683685.1 Bacteroidales bacterium | reverse complement strand
CGATAATTTCAAATAAATCTGGACCTTTGGCTTCACCAACAAGCGATAATCGTAAACAATTCATTACTTGACCCATATTTAATTGATGGTCTTGAATGTATGCCATCACTTTATTATGAGCAATTTCTTTGTCAAAAATGGGAGACTCGTTTAAAATGTTCGATATCTCTTTTAGGATTTCTGGGATTTCAGATTTCCATCTTTTTTTAATCACATTTGCGTCATATTGTTCAGGGGCCTTGAAAAAGAAAGCTGTTTGAGGAATAAAATCTTTTACAAAATGGCATCTGTCTTTTGTGAGTGCAATAAGTTTTTCGAGTTTTTCTTCTGAAGTTTGAATGCCCATTTCTTCGAGCATCGGTTTTAGTTGCGAACTTAATTCTTTATCCGATTTGTTTATTAAATATTGGTGATTGAACCAGCGAGCCTTGTCGAGGTCAAATTTTGCTCCCGATTTGCTAATTCTGTCCAGAGAAAAATTATCAATTAATTCTTGCATGCTAAAAATTTCTTTTCCCAATCCTGCGTTCCATCCCAGAAGTGCCAATATATTCACAACTGCATCGGGGAAATAGCCACTTTCTCTGTATCCTGAACTTTTTTCACCACTTTGTGGAGAAATCCAATCCAGTGGAAAAACAGGAAAGCCCAAACGGTCGCCGTCTCTTTTCGACAGTTTTCCATTGCCATCGGGTTTTAGCAACAATGGCAAGTGAGCAAATTGTGGCATGGTCGATTCCCAACCAAAACATCGATATAGAAATACATGCAAAGGAGCCGATGGGAGCCACTCTTCGCCACGGATAACGTGCGTAATTTCCATCAAATAATCGTCTACAACGTTTGCCAAATGATAGGTTGGCATGCCATCCGACTTAAATAAAACCTTATCGTCCAATGTTGAAGTATTCACTTGTACATGGCCTCTGATTAAATCGCTAAGCTTAATATCTTGATTTTCAGGCATTTTAATTCGGATTACAAATGGATCACCGAGTTCTAATCTGCGTTGAACTTCTTCTTTACTTAATGTAAGAGAATTGTTTAGACTTAATCGAGTGTGAGTATCGTACTGAAAGGCTTTTTTTTCTGCTTCTGCCTTTTTTCTAAGCGAATCTAATTCTTCGGAAGTATCAAAAGCGTAGTAGGCATTTCCAGAATCAAGAAGTTGATTAGCATATGTTTTGTACATTTCTTTTCGTTCGGATTGGCGATAAGGTTGATATTCGCCTCCTTTGTGAACTCCTTCGTCAAATTCTATTCCTAACCAAGTAAGCGACTCAATGATGTATTGTTCTGCTTTTTCCACAAAACGGGTTTGATCGGTATCTTCAATTCGTAAAATGAAAGTGCCATTGTGCTTTTTTGCAAAAAGATAATTGTATAAAGCAGTTCTAACACCGCCAATGTGTAAAGGTCCCGTAGGACTTGGAGCAAAACGTACGCGTACCATATAATAATTTGTTTGATAAAATAGAGTGCAAAAGTAATGATTTTTTATTTGGAAATTCCCAAAAAAAAATCTGAAGGCTTTCTAAACCTTCAGACTTGCATTATGATAAATTCTTGTTTTACATTCTTAAAGAATATTGTAATGCAATATTCCGAGGTGGTTGAACATCTCCAGGACGCACCATATACTCTCTATTCAATACATTTTTAAGAACAACAGCAAATTTTGAATTGGTATTTATTTCCCATGCTATTCTAAAATCTAAATAATAGTCGCCTCCTTTTTTCTCCTCGCGGTATTCTTTCATGCCGGGAAAAATATAAATTCCAGAGGGCATTTGGTATGTTCCAATGGGAATCATTATTTCATCTTCAAAAACTTGATCGATAGTGACCATCTTGCTAAAGTATTCAAAAGAGCTACCTATTGAAAGTCGCTTGTAAGCTATTTCAATATCTCCCTTTACATTATGTTGGAAGCGGTATTTCAAAAAACTGGTGGTATTATTCGTGTCTTTACTTAAGTCAACAGGATTAATAAAGGTGTATCCAGCCAATAGTGTTACGGGAATATTGAAGATGGCACCCCGACTTGTTATTCCAATGTCTAATCCATAAATTTGAACTTTGCTTATGTTTTTAGCTTTAAAACCAGTATTTTTAGTAATATATTTAGTTAGTTCTTCTATGGTTGAAGAAGAAGGGATGCTGTCTTTGTCGTCGGGGAAATAGGTGTTAAAACTGAATTCAATCATGTCTTTATATTCGGTATAGAAAGCAGCAATATCAATGTATGCTCCCCAGTTGCTAATATTAAAGGCTTGTTTTATGCCAATTTCTGCACTCCAGGCTGTTTCTGATTTTAAGTTTGGATTTGCAAAAATGTTTACTGCATCCGCTGAGGTATTTGTATATTTCTCTCCAATTGTAGGATAGCGATATCCTTGTCCGAAGGATGAACGAAAAAACGTTGATTTACCTACTTTATAGTTTGCTCCAGCACGAAGAACTGGCTTCCATTCCCTTTCATTTAACCCGTCTTGATAGCCTTCCATTCGTCCACCAAAAGAGATATTCAGTTTTTTAAATTTCTTATCCAATTGACTAAAAAATGCGGCTGAAGATGAAAAATGATTTTCGGAACCAAAAATTTCCGAATTTGAAGAAATATAACTGCCAGCAAAACCACTGTTTAAAATTAAACTTGGATCGAAAATATGTTGATATTGGTATTCGCCATAATAAGTGTAATCTTTGTTTTCTTGGTTGGTGTTGTTTTCATTGTTGGCATGAAAAAAACGACCTTTTAAACTGTGTTTTCCTTTTTTTGTATGGTATGTCACAAAGGGATCAATAATGGCGTAAGTGTTTGTTTGCTCCATAACCGTTACTTCTGGATCGGGTTCGTATGGATAAACGACCATGGCTGAATCTAAAGATCCTGGACTAATGGGTTCTTTTTGTGCTTTCCAAAACAAAAATCCGGTTGTCCATCTGCGTGTGGCACTTAAGTTTAAACCATATGTGAGTCCTTCGTGTTTTTTACTTCGGTAGCGGGTTTTTAAATTTACGCTGGCACGTTGTGTATAATCGTCTTTTCTATATCCTTGATCACTAAGCATACTGCCATTTGCAACCAAGTCAAAGTTGCCAAATTTTTGAGAATGAAGAAACTGGTAACCGCTGAATGATTGCAAAGTATTTCCCCACCATTTAATTTCAGATCGTTCTGGATTTGTGTATACACCAGTATAACTAATGAGTTTGGTTTGTGGGTGATTGGTAGGCCAACCTGTTCTAACGTTCATAATTCCGTTCATGGCAGACGAGCCATACAATGATGAAGCTGCTCCTTTAATCACTTCCACCTGATCAATGTTTTCAATTGGAATAATAAACCATTTGGTTTCGCCCGTAGCACCTGTTAATAAAGGAAGGTCGTCTAACAATAGCAATACTCTACTTCCAGCTCCATACGAATATCCGCTTCCTCCGCGGATGCTGGCTTGATCTTCGTAAATAGTTACGCCAGGAACTTGTTGAAGTGCTGATTCCAAAGAAATAGTATTGGTGTTTTCCAACATTTTGGGCTTCACCAATTCGACAGAAACTGTTAAATCTGCTAATTTTTGTTCGTGACGACCGGCACTTACAACAACCTCATCCAAAATTCGAGTTTCCTCAAATAAAGAAATATTGTAGGTTTTTATCTCTCCTGCTTTCAAACTAATATCGCGGTTTGCAGAACCATATCCGATAAATGTAAACTTAATTCGATAATTACCAGGTTCCAATTCTAATTGATAATTGCCAAAAACATCTGTTACTGTTCCTGTTCCTGTTTTTTCATCTGCAATAACAGACACGCCGACCAGAGTTTCTTTTGTTTTAGAATCAATAATAGACCCTTTAATGGCTGTTTTTTGTGCTATTGATACCGCTGATATAAGAAGTAGTATGCATAGCAAATAGTAGTTTTTTTTCATTTATAAATACTGTGTGAATGCTTTATTTATTTATTTTGATGAGGCTAAAGTAATAAAAATATTTTCTTAAGTTTTTATTTTCTTTAGAGAAATCAACAATT
The DNA here is from genome assembly GCA_028683685.1 of Bacteroidales bacterium. Classification (GTDB taxonomy): domain Bacteria; phylum Bacteroidota; class Bacteroidia; order Bacteroidales; family WCHB1-69; genus JAQUGA01. Next base: position 13,087 of record JAQUHH010000014.1, on the reverse strand, counting down.
TGTTTTTATTTTTAATAATATATTGTTGATTTTGAGTTTATTGGATATAATTATTAAGAAAATAAATGAAAAAGGCATGATAATGTCACTGAAAAGTGTATTTTTGTTATTGAATTTTAAAATTAGAGAAATGGCAGGAATCAACAAAGTTATTTTAGTAGGGAATTTAGGGAAAGATCCCGACACATTTACGTTTGAAGGCGGAGCTAAAAAAGTCAGCTTTTCGCTTGCTACAACCGAGCAGTACAAAGACAGCAAAGGAGAAAAACAGAAAATTACAGAATGGCATAATATTGTTTGCTGGAGAGGCTTGGCCGATATTGCTGAGCAGTTTTTACGCAAAGGCATGCAGGTTTATCTGGAAGGAAAAATTCGCACTCGCTCATGGGAAGATAGTGGAACTAAAAAATACATTACCGAAATTGTGGCAGATAATTTCCAAATGCTAGGCTCCAGATCAGATAATGAAAATTCAGGTCAGAATCATTTTCATAACAAAGAATCCAATACTTCCAATACAAATTCTCCCCAAGCCGAACCTTCAGCCATTAGTAATGAGGCTATTAGCAATCAAGCACAAGAAGAGGACGATTTACCATTTTAGAGAATAAATCAAATAATACACAAAAGACACTAAAAGAAATGTCGAAATGGAAGTAATATCCATCCAATAATTTTTGAGACTTGCGATCTTTTTTTCCACTTTAAATAATCGAATGGCGAGCATTTTTTTTGAGTTTCATCAATAAATTCTTGGATAAAACCACCTAAAATTTGATTTTGTCCTTGTATCATAATTTCGTGCATGTATCTAAAGGAACGATAATCAAAATTCGAAGATCCAAAAACATATTTTTTTCCGTCAATCATCAATATTTTTGCATGGAGGTTATCGCCGTTATAAAACCAAATTTTAATTCCTGAACGGTGAAGTACACCCAAATACTTATCCCGAAGATAATCTACCATTTTAACGTCAGAATGATTAGGAATATAAATATTTATATTGATGCTTTTTTGAGCTACCATAGCGAGTAAGCGACGAAGTTTATAGCCCGGCAAAAAATAAGGAGAAATAATAGCTACCTCTTTTTTTGCTTTTTTAATTATTCGTTCATAATGTGACTTTATCTTTTGTTGATAGATAGAAGGGAAATCTTGAATGATTAAAAAATCTTGAAACTTGACAATTTTTTTATACTGATTTTGCTTGTAAAATTGATTGTTTGCGTTATGAGCATAGTTCAAAATCATCTTTTTTAGCACAGGGGCTATTTTGCCTTCCATTCTGACAATGGATTCTCTCCAATTTTTTGAATATTCTGTAATATTTGCTGAGCCAACATGAGATATATTGTCATCTATAACGACAATTTTTCGATGATTTCGTTCGTGATTACTTGCAATAAAGTCCCACGTAAATTTTAATTTTTCATAGAAAATTACTTTTCCACCATGTTTTTTTATAGGATTGAAAAAGGTTTCTGGCACATTTGTTCCCCACGAATCAACAATCATCAGTACATCAATTCCTTGTTTGCATTTTTTGCTAAGAGCGGATAAAAATTTTCGGCCCACTGTGTCGTCTCTGAAACGATAGATTTCAATAAAAATTGATTTTTTTGCAATCAAAATATCTTCTAATAAATGGTCGTGCCATTCTCCCGCAGTCGAAAAAAAATCAAATTTTAGAGATGATAATGTTTCTTTATATACACTTGTCATGTTCAAAAATAATTAATAGGCAGTTAACGTATTTTTCGTATAGCAGGAAATAAAAGTTGCAAAAAATATAAAAAAAGAATGACTAAACTAACATAAAAAGCAATTTTTCCAATATAGTCGCCGTGTTTTGTATAAAACGTTTTTTTAGAATTTAGGTTTAAGGTTTCAGAAATAACATCTGGTACCCACCAATCGGTTTTTTGCAATACATCACCTCGTTGATTGATAAATCCAGAAGTTCCTGTATTTGCGGCTCTGGCTATACTACGGCGAGTTTCAATTGCACGTATTCGTGCGTAATCGAAATGTTGACGATAGCCTGGTGTTTTTCCCCACCAACCATCATTGGTAATAATGGTCATCAAATTAGCCTCATTCTTGACAAATTTTGAAAAGAATTCACCATAAATAGATTCATAGCAAATGGCCGATCCAACAATGGCTGAGCTGTATTTAAGAGAAAATGGGATTTGGTCTTTATCCACTCCTAAACTACCCGTAATTCCACCCAAATCTACTGCTAAACCAGATAGAGGACCAAAAATTTTGGGGTAAGGCATTTTTTCTACTCCCGGAACTAATTTAGATTTGTGATACATACTTGGCTCTTTATCAGAATTTATAAAAAGAGAAGTATTGAAACTGTCGTAGTATAAATCATCACTGCCCGCATATTTTCTGGCGGTGTATGTTCTTTCAGAAAGGTTTGTATACATTCGCAAACTTGAAATTCCCGTAATAATATTGATTTCTGGATACTCGTCAATAAAGCTAATTAATGAATCAATAGACGAATAATCAAATAACTGATTTTGCCATGCATAATCTTGTATTGCCGATTCTGGGGCAACAATTAATCGAGTGTTTGGCGTCATTTTCTTGCGTGCCAATTCCAAAATATTGTGAATTAATTCTTCACTTTCAATATCATATTGCCCCCATGGATCGGTGTTTTGTTGAACTACTACAACTTCAATTGGGTTCGATTCTTCGGTATAATTATAGTAACGCAAAATCGACAAACTTATAGGAACAATAAGGATAAGACCCGTTAAAAGAATCCAAATTCGTTTGTAATTTTTATGTGTTTTTTGAATGAATGCTAAAATTAATTCGTAAATAAAGATATTGCAAAGAAAAATCCAAAGAGTGCCACCTAAAACACCCGTGTTTTCATACCATTGTATAAATTGAGGATATTCGGCAAAAACATTTCCTATTATCAACCAAGGCCATGACAAATCCCAGTTTAGATGCAAATATTCAAAAGATAACCATAAACAGATTAAAGCAAAATATCCTTTGGAAGAGGTGAAAAAGTTTCTTCGTAAAATATAATAAAGTCCAAATGGAATCGACATTAATATTGTATTTAATACAATGGCAGCAATGGCTCCAAAATTTGTCGAGTTCCATATCCACCACGTTGTAAGCGTATTCCATATAACAAAGGCAAGCATTGAATATAAAAAACCACTCATCTTGATATGATTCTGACGATAGCTAAAGATATTGTCAAATACGAAAAGCAAGGGGATTAAAGCAACAAAACTAATAAAGGGAAACCCCCAATATGGCCATGCTGCGGAAAAAAGTAGTCCACTTAATGCGGAAAGTAATAACAGATTTCGTGTTTTCATAACGACTTAAAATTTGTACACAAAGTTAAAAATTAAATCTTTGGTTTTCGTTTTAATCCTTTGATTTTGTATAGGGATATAAAAATCGTTCCTTTTTTTTGAATAAGACATTGGTTTTAATTAACTTAATTTGAAGATGAGTTTGTTTGATGCTTTATAAAGAGTTGTTTTGTTTGTCGACGAACAAACAGATTTTTTACAAAAGCCAATCGGAAATATAATGGATGATTAAAGAAACTGAGTATTTGTAACTTGTAAGAAAATGCTGTATTTGTCTAATATTTGGTAAGAACTGTTTTTTTTAGAAACATAAGATACGTATTGACAGAACTATTGATATTGGTAAAAAATGTTTTTTTTAAGTCAACTAAGTTTTTTTTAGTATTTTTACTGCAAATTAAAAAATACAGGCAATTAAATAATAATTTTTTTTATGAAACAAACCAATATTCATTTTCAAACAACTCATTGTTTGACACTGCTTTTTTTAAGTATTTTTATGTTTTCATTTAGTTTTAATGTTGATGCTCAGCTTTTAAGAAAAAACAAGAAAAATAAAGAAAAAACTGAAATTTCAAGTGGAGATAAGAATCTTGATCAAAAAGACAGCGAAAAAAAGACAAATCCGTCTACAAAACCACAACTTGAATCATCGAAACAAAAGCCGTCAACGAATTCAGGTATAAAAGAAAAACCACAAGAAAAAACGCTTGTGGAAAATACTGAAAAAGGGTCCGACAATAATGAAGGTAAATACAAACCAATCGTAGAGACTTTCCCAAATGGTAAAGTGGATTGGACTGATCAGTATGTTGAGGCTAAAGGAATGTCGGTTATTGATAATGAACGGTTTAAAAATCCTGCCCAAGCTAAATTGATGGCTCGTCGTGGTGCAATTGTAGATGCTCAACGCAATTTATTGGAAATTGTTAAAGGAGTAAGAGTAGTTTCGGAGACAAAAGTAGTTGACATGATGACCGAAAGCGATTACATTTTAACCCAAATAGATGGCGTTTTGAAAAATGCAGAAATGATTGGAGAAGCAGTCGAAAAAGAAGGTATAATCGAAGTTAGAATGCGTGTTCCTATATATAAACAAGAAGGATTGGCTTCTGCACTGCATCCTAAAGTTGGAGAAAAAGGACAAAAAACAAGCATGGGAATGAACGAAATTAAATTTCTCGAAGGAAATCCAGAAGAAATTAAAATTGAAGACATGTCGGAATTGGTTTTTAACTTTAATGGAAAAGAATACAGTCCTAGCATGTTTCCAATTGTTTTGGACGAAAACAACAATGTTTTATTGGATTTTAGTAAATATTACGATCCGAAAACTGGTAAATTCCCTAAATTATTAGCTGGAAGCAAGGAAATTTTAGAAGCTGCCGGTTCCAAAAAAGGAGCTCAAATTATTGATGTAATTGAATCTTTTGATGGGAAAATTAAAATTGATAATAGTAAAATTTCAAAAAAAATTAATTGGCAAAAAATTGGAAAAGTAGCAACTTCCATTGGGAAAATTGCGGTATCTTTGATTTTATAAACCTAAGAAGTAATATTAATATGAAAAAAATAATTTTTTCTTTTTTCTTTTTCTTTGCTATTATTGGTTTTACAATGGCACAAGAAACAACAACTGTTGAAGCTAAAGGAGTTGGCTTAAACAGAGATGACGCTTTGCAAGATGCACTACGAAATGCAGTTGGACAAGCGATGGGAGTTTTTATTTCATCTCAAACACAAGTCGAAAATTATATGGTTTTGTCCGATGCAATTTCTTCCAAAACGGAAGGCTATATTTCTAGTTATAAGATTGTTAATGAAACTCCAATGCGGGATCGGTTTGAGATTTTAATTGAAGCGGTGGTGAGCATGTCCCCTTTAAAAGCGGATGTTAATATGCTGGCCAAAACGATTGGTGGAATTCGTTTTTTAGTGATGTACGATCCTCGAAAAATGAAAGAAGAAGATGTTGAAATCTTTAATTTTGCCGTAGAACGTATCAACGAAGCTCTTTCAAACCGAAAATATCGGTACATCGAAAGTCAACGCTTTCATCAATTGCAAAAAGAAGCACATGGTATTTTTCAGGAATCAGGTGGTTCTAGTGAGGAAACATATGTGCAACAGCTTGGTTTTAAGGCGGATGCACAATTTATCATTAAAATTAGCAACATTATCATTTCTCAACGTAGCGAAGCTTTCGATACGCGAACTGCTTCAAAAGTAAGTATTGAACTTAAAGCATATGATAATTGTACTGCTGAAGGTTTGGGAACAATCATAATGGAAAGCGACTGGAGTAGTGGCAGAGATGCTAATACAACCTTGATGAATGGCGTTTCTACTGCCGTTTCTGGGAATATTGACAATCTGTTTAAAGCATTCAATAGTTATATTGGAGATTGGGTAAATAATGGAATACCATATGAATTACGCTTTTATGCTTCTGGTTCTTACCGTGATTTTAGAGATTTGAGAAATCGTTTGAAAGAGGATAAAAATTTTGCTGGAAATATGGAAATTGTTAGTTTTGATAATTACACAAAATTAAACTGTATTTTTAAAAAACGTCCTGATGAACTTGCCGATCGTATTCTTGACATTTCTGATGAAGTGCCGTTTTTTGCTGAAAAAGAGATGGATGTTAGATTGATTTATGGTCGTCAAATATCATTTGCACCTCGCACGGCAAAAGTTCCGGAGTTAGAGCTTTTAAAAGAGGAATATGATCAATCTCAAAAGCAAGGAAATGAAACTGAAAAAGGGAGTACATCGCCTACAGAATTGAAACAAACTACTCCACAAAAAAATACAAATACTCCAACGGCCAAGCCAGAACCAGCTAAAAAAAATAAAAAACCAGTAAAATCATCAAATATCAAAACAAAATAAGAATAGTATGAAAAAAATTGTTTTATTGTCACTAATTGCTTTGTTTTCATTTCAAGCTCAAGCTCAGTTAAAATCTTCGCTTACTATATTTAGTCGCGATGGAGAAAAATTTTGGATTGTAAGAAATGGAATAAAACAAAATAATGTTCCAGCTACTTCCGTTACCATGGACGGAGTTACTGATCGTTCTTTTAAAATTAAAGTTTTAATTGACGATGAAAAACTTACTTCCGTTGACCAAAATATTTATACTATTGATGTGGACGAAAGGGTTTGCGATTTAACGTATGAATTAAGAAAGAACAATAAGAATAAATATTCTTTGCGCATCATTAGTTTTGAGCCAACGAAGCCATCAACTCAGCCCGAAACACCCGTTGTTGCTGAAACAGTGCCAGAAATTCAGGTTCAAACACCTCAAGTGACGACTTCAAATGTCCAAGTGAGTGTTTCTGGTAGTGGATTTATGTCTAACGGTTCAATGTGTGCAGCTCCTACTATGAACCAAAAAATGTATTTGGATTTTCGTTATGACATAGAAGCTCAGAATATGTACCGTCGCGAAGAGTATATTAAAAATATCTTCTCTAAAAATTGTATGCTTTCTGAACAGATTGCGGGTATTATTAATCTTAAATATGCAACAGTAGACGAATTGAGCATTGCAAAACATGGCTACAGATATACTTTTGATACTGAAAACTATGGACTTGTCCTAGATGCAATTAAAAGTGAAACTAAAAAAAGAGAATTATTGACATTCTTAAATGTTTCCCAAGTAGCCGTTCAAACAGCAACAACAACAACAACCAATACTAATTCCGAAAATTTAAATATACAAGTAAATGATCCTGATTTGGGTGTCAATTTTAATGTAAATGTCCCTAATTCTAATGTTAGCACAACTACAACCACGCACCAAACAACTACGCATCAAACAACCACGCATACTTCAGATCGTCCCGACAGACGAAACGATAAACCCAGAACAGAGCGAAAGTATGATAATAACTGTCGAGGAGCAATGCCTTCTGCTGATTTTACTCAAGCTACTGCTCAAATAAATAAAACAAGTTTCGCAGATGATAAAATGAAAATTGCTCAACAAATTACTAGAAATAATTGTTTGTCAGTAAACCAAATTATTGAAATTTGTAAACTTTTTAGTTTTGAAGATAATAAACTTGAATTTGCAAAATTTGCCTATGATTTTACTTTTGAAAAAAATAAATACTATTTGGTCAATGAAGTTTTTAGCTTTTCTAGTTCTCGAGATGAATTAGATTCCTTTCTTCAAAATAAATAATGAGGGGTTTTAAACTTTGAATTCAACGCAAAATAGTTGTTTTTAAGTCCCTTAATCTTGATTTATAGTGCCTTAGGCTATAGATATATGTGGAAATTAATAAAAAAACAGTCGAATATCGACTGTTTTTTTGTGACTCCGGAGGGATTCAAACCCACGACCTTCAGAACCGGAATCTGACATTCTATTCAGCTGAACTACGGAGCCATTATGAATGACAAAAATAGTAAAAATAAGCCCTTACTAACTATTTTTATAAAATAAAAAAATGAGTTCAAAAATCAAGGTATAAAAAATATTTGTAAGTTTGCAAAATATTATATATTTGCAAGATAACATATATAAGTAAGTACATTGTATTTCAGTAATAAAATATCTTCAATTTAAGTCACAAAAGAAATTTTAGAATACTTATAAAATCAATAATTTCTCAACTAAAATTATTTATAATGAAAAAATTTTTACTTTCAATATTTGTTTTTTCTGTAATGACTATTTTTTCACAAAAAACAATTCCTATTAAAGGAACCGTGATAGATTCTGAAACCAAAGAAACAATGGTTGGAGTGAATGTTATATTAAACGATACAGCAGGAACTACAACGGATGTGTTTGGAAATTTTTCACTCGACATATATTCCGGTAAGCAAAAATTAGAATTTCGATTTGTGGGATATGTTTCTGACGTTCGATATGTTCAAATTTCTAAAGGAGTAGAAAACAAAAAATTCATTATTGAATTGGTTTCAGATGAAAAAATGCTGAGTGAAGTTGTAATCAGCGCTGGTCGCCACGAGCAAAACATGTCTGAGGTTACCGTATCAATGAGTTTAATAAAACCTGCTTTTTTAGAAAATACCAATACTCGTGACTTAGAAAGTGCACTTGAAAAAACACCTGGCATTACCATGATGGAAGATCAAATCAGTATTCGGGGTGGGAGTGGGTTTTCATACGGAGCCGGAAGTCGTGTTTTGTTAATGGTCAATGACCTGCCAATCCTTGCCGGAGCTAGTGGGCAACCTAAATGGTGGGCTACGCCATTGGAGAACATTGAACAAATTGAAATTATTAAAGGAGCCTCTTCGGCCTTGTTTGGATCGTCTGCTTTAAATGGAGTTGTGAATATCCGAACAGCATGGCCAGGAGCCATTCCTCAAACAAAATTTAATATTTATTCGGGATTGTATGGAAATCCTGATCGAAAAGAACTTATTTGGAAAAAAGGAAGTCAGCCTACCTTTTCGGGAATGCAATTCTCACATAGTCAGCGATTCGGAAACTTTGACTTAGTGCTTGGAATAAATGGACATACCGATGACGGGTACCGTATGAACGACTCTCGACAAAGAGTGGGCTTTAATTTGAATTCACGCTATAGAAGTAAAAAATTTGAAGGACTTAATTACGGTGTCAATTTTAATACCGCTTATCGTATTAACGAACCATTTTTGATTTGGGGAAACTCAGATACGATTCCAGATAGCGTTTATTTTTCACCAAAGGGATTTGATCAAGTAAATCAAAATTTAGCCATTAATGTGGATCCATATGTTACCTTTTTTAAAGGTAGCAATAGGCATAGTTTGAGAACTCGTTACTATTTTGTTGATAATAAAACTAGAGCCGGAATAAATAATAACGAAACCTTAATTTTTGGAGAATACCAATATCAAAAAGTTTTTGAAAAAGGCTTAACTTGGTCGTCTGGACTTAATTTCTCTCAAGGTTCAACCGTTTCTGAGATTTATGGGAAGGAAAAAAGATCTTTAATTAGTGGTTCTTTATTTACACAAGCGGATTACAAAACCAAACGTTGGACATTCTCATTGGGAGGACGTTTGGAATTGTATAATTTTGATGATGAAATTGATGTATTAGATACTTTGGTGGGGGATACTAAAAATCTGTTTGGTTTTTTTGAAAATATAAAACCCGTTTTCCGGTCAGGAGTTAATTATAAATTATTTGAGTATACACATATTAGAGCAAGTTATGGTCAGGGATACAGATATCCATCCATTGCTGAAAAATATATTCTTGCTTCTGAAGGGTCGGTAAATGTTTTTCCCAACAACACACTTCTTCCTGAGACAGGTTGGAGTTCTGAAATTGGCGTCATGCAAGGTTTTAAAATTAGTGACTGGAAAGGCTATGTTGATGTTGCTGGGTTTTGGACAGAATATGATAATATGATAGAATTTGTATTTGGCACTTATTTGCCCGATAGTTTACCAGTATTAACTTCTCCTGATGACATTCGAAATTTTATCTTAACTCGAACTGGTTTTCAAGCTCAGAACATTACTAAAGCCAGAATTTATGGAATAGATGCTACCATTAGCGGAACCGGAAAAATATTTAAATTTCCTGTGACTTTTATGGCTGGCTATACATATACAAATCCACTTAATCTTGCAGCTCCTGATTCTATTAAAGGAACCGATGCCGAAATTTTGAATTATCGCAGCAAGCATATTGCTAAGGGAGATGTTGAAGTAGGGTTCCGTAAAATTTCTGTCGGATTTAGCTATATGTATTTTAGTAAAATTGTAAATATTGACGAAGCTTTTGAAGAAGAATTAATGATTCCAATTGGTACTGCTATCATTCCTTCGGGCACCTATATTTTGCCAGGGATGCAAGAATATCGAAAAAATCACAATGGTCCAGAACATGTTGTTGATGCACGAGTAAGTATGAATTTTGGTTCAGGATCCCGTTTGTCGGTTATTGTTAAAAACATGTTCAACAAGGAATATATGATTAGACCTGGTGATGTACAAGCTCCGCGAAATATTTCTTTGCAATATAGTTTAAAATTGTAATTTTGAATTCTCCCAAAACGGTTTTGATAGCTCCTTTAAATTGGGGCTTGGGACATGCAAGTCGTTGTGTCCCAATCATTCGTTGGCTGGTTTCGCAAAAACACAATGTCATAATTGCTGCCGATGGAAATGCTCTAAGTTTTTTGAAAAATGAATTCCCAGACGAAAAATGCATTCGTTTAACTGACAATTCATTAAAATATTTTGAGAATTTTCCAGCCTGGCTTAGCATTCTTTTGCAATTACCATTGTTTTTTTTCTCTATCCTGAAAGAAAAAAAAGAGATACTGAAAATTGTAGACCAACATCAGATTGATGTTGTCATTTCGGATAATAGATACGGACTCCGAACTAAAAAAACTACAAATGTTTTGATAAGCCATCAACTGAATCTTAATGCAGGTTTTTTTAGTTTTATACCCAATTTCATAATTTATCATCTAATTTCTAATTTTGATTATTGTTTAATTCCTGATTATCAGAGAATTGAAAATTCATTAGCAGGAAAACTTTCCCATCCGAAAAAGAATCCAAAAACCAATCTTGAGTACATTAATCCTTTAAGTCGCTATGAAAAATTAAATTTGTTAGAATCTCATTTAATCCCAGTTCTTGTTTCAGGACCCGAACCTTTAAAAACAAAATTAATAAAACAGCTCCTTTCAAAACTTATAAATACCTCTTTTTCTTATGTTTTTTTATGTGGAGATGTAGAAAATTACAATTTAGAAAATTACCATAATTGTACTTTGAAAAATCATGAGACGACTGAAAATATTAATACGTTACTTTGTGAAGCACCTCTTGTAATTGCTTCTGGTGGTTATTCTACAATTATGGATATGCATTGTTTAGATAAAAATTGTATTCTTATTCCGTTTTGTGGACAAACAGAACAGGAATATTTGGCAAAGTTCCACAAAGATTCTACAAATTTTAGTTTTATTCAAATGAAAGATATTGAAAATGAGATGTTTAGTTTTCAGGAAGTGATTCAAAAAAAACTAAGCGATAAAGAAAAATCCACCCACATCATGCAAAACGGTATTCCCAAGTTCCAAGAGGTCATAAGCCGAATTTTGGAACAATAAGCGAAGTTGTTTTCCTTCCAAAAGGGTGTCGAGAGAGCCACTCACAATGATTCTTCTGTTTTCTTCATCAATGCCCAAACAACCCCCGAGTAAACCGTGTTTATAGCCTGACAAAAGAATGTTTTCGTCTGAAAAGAGATGAACTTTTAGTTTTTGTTTTTCCAATGCTTGAGCAATGCCTTTATCGGAAGTGATAAAAATATCAGAATTTAAAATCAATGTACTGCAACGACAAAATCCTTGTTTTACGGAGATGATTTTTAAATTTTCGGATAGTTTTAAAATATGTGAATCGCAAATTGAAGAATTGCATAATATGTATTTTTGATTTGCAGAAATATTATAACGTGCAATTTCAGGGTACGAAAATTCCACTGTTTTTTCCCCAAATTGATACGGAATAGTATGTGATTTGAAATATTCTACAACATATTTTGGACTGTTTGGTGCAAGCACGAAACTTTCATTTATTTGTGCTAGAAAAAGGTCGGGGTGACCATGCAAAGTTTCTTCTACTATTCCTTCGGCTGAAAAATCTAATACATTATAAAAAGGAAGCATTCTTTTTTTCATGAAATTGGGCAATCGGAAATCACAAATCACGGTTTTTTTCATCATTAAAGATGTTAAATATATGAATTATTAATAGCGAAGCCTTACTTTATCAATAGGAATTTCATCATTACTTTCAAAAGTGAGACTATTACATAGCGATTTAATATAATTTCTGTTTTCGCTATTGTAACCAATGGCATAATTGATGTTTTTTGAGTGAACCGCAATTTTTAGATGATTAAAATTCTGCTGATCAAAATTTTGAAGTATTTTGTTTCGCCAAATTTTGCTTAAAACCAATTGATAAAAGGAAGGATGATAAGGTCCGGCTAAGAGTTCTTTGTCGGAGGTAAAAGATTCGGAAGGGTGTAACCCTAGTTTTAATATTTTGATTTTGTTTTGGTTGAAAATTTCAACGATGGGAATACATCGATCAATGGCTGCTTCAATGCTTAATGGATTGTATTTTTTAGCAATGAATAAATCTGCCAATTCGGTATTTTTTAGCACTAAAACTGGATAAATTCGAGTTTGTACTGTTTTGCATTCTACAATCTTTTGAGCTGTTTGTAAACTTTTTTCATCATCATCACCAGGCAATCCCACCATCATTTGCATTCCTAATTGATAACCCATTTTATTAATTAGTTTTGCTGCTTTTATAGAATCTTTTGCAGTATGACCTCTTCCAGCCAAATTCAGCACTTCGTCATTCATAGATTGTACGCCAATTTCAATATTTTTGACAGAAAAAGGAGAAAGATTCGATAATGAAGATTCGCTAATAGTATCTGGGCGGGTTGAAAATCTAATGGAATCAACAATACCTTGGTCAATGTAGTTTTGAGCTAAAGATAAATATTCAAATTGCTTAGATTCGGGTAAGCCCAAAAAATTGCCTCCAAAAAATGCAATTTCTACGTAGGTTTGGCTTTTGTCAATGGATGATAGCCATGTTTCAATGGTTTTTTTTGCTTCATTTATGGAAGGATTTCCTTTTTTGCCGGTAATGGTTTTTTGATTGCAAAAAACACAATTATTGACACA